>WJLY01000282.1 GCA_014728245.1 Candidatus Effluviviaceae Genus IV sp. | reverse complement strand
GTGTTGGCCACGAGCACGGTCCGCTTCATGAGCGGCTCGCCGGACCGGGGGTCGGTAAGCTCGGGGAACTCCATCAGGACGTCGGTCATCTCGTTCCCTCGCTCCCCGCAGCCTATGAAGATGACGACCTCGGCGTCGGCCCACTTGGCGAGCTGGTGCTGGATGACGGTCTTTCCCGCTCCGAAGGGGCCCGGCACGCACGCGGTGCCGCCTTTCGCTATCGGAAAGAACGCGTCGATGACGCGCTGCCCGGTGACGAGCGGCTCCTCCGGGCTCAGCCGCTCGCGGTACGGCCGCGCCTTGCGCACCGGCCAGCGGTGCATCAGCCTGAGCTCGTACGGCCCGTCCTCGGTCTCGAGCTTCCCTATCACGTCCTCGACGGTGTAGGTTCCGCTCTCAAGCTCCTGAAGCTCTCCGGAGACGTTCGGCGGCACCATGATCTTCTGCTCGACCAGAGTGGACTCCCTCACGGTCCCCAGCGCATCGCCGCCCTCGAGTTCGTCGCCGACGGTCGCCGTCGCCCCGAACTCCCACTTCTTCTCGCGGTCGAGCCCCGGAACGTGGATGCCGCGGGGGATGAGGTCGCCCGCCTTCTCCCGGATCTTGTCGAGGGGCCGCTGGATGCCATCGTAGATCGACTCGATCAGGCCCGGCCCGAGCTCGACGGAGAGCGGCTCGCCCTGCGACACGACCGGCTCGTCCGGACCGAGGCCGCTCGTGTCCTCGTAGACCTGGATCGACGCCAGGTCGCCCCTGACCTCGATGATCTCGCCTATGAGCTTCTTGTCGCTCACGAGGACCACATCGAACATCCGGGCTTCCCGCATGCCGTCGGCCACGACCAGCGGGCCGGACACCTTGCGAATGGTCCCCTTCACGGTCGTCTCTGCCATTGAAGTCTCCTGTGACTCGATCTGGGTCAGGCTCTCGTCTTACGCCGTACGCCCGGAGAGGGCTAGCTCTCAGGAGCGCCGGGCCCCGGGCACCCCGGCCGCCGATCGTCACGCCGCGGCCCGCCCGACCCCGCGTCGACCCCTTGCCACACTCCGTCCCGTCCGCAGGCCCTACCCGGCGGCCGACTCTTCTCCGAATATGTCCGCGCCGACCGCGGCCGACACCGCCTCGTGGATCTCAGCCGCCGCTATGCCCCTGGCTCCGGTGACCCCCGGAAGCACGGTCACGGTCGGGAGCGTCTCGCTCCTGAGGGCGTCGATCTGCTCCGCGCAGGCCTCGTATACGTCCTCGGTCACGAAGATGACCGAGGTCCCGCCGCGCACCGCCTCGTCGAAGGCGGCCCTGGCCTCCTCGGAGCCGGCCACGGGCACGGCGGCGGCCCCGAACGCGGAGAACCCCCAGACGGAGTCCCTGTCACCTATGAAAGCAATGTCGGGCAAATGCGCCCTCCAACGGGCTCAGTTACGCCGGGTCGCGCTCTCGGCCAGGCCCGCGATAAGGAGCGGACCTTCCGTATCCACCGGGACGGCTACGCGCGGCGGACGTACTCTTCGACCGGGGTCACGCGTGCAGCGAGCGCAACCTGCTTTCCACCTCACTCCTGTCGACCGCGTCGAGCTTGCCGGTGACGATCGTACGCACCAGCTTGATCTCGAGCTCCTTCACGAGGATGTATCTCACCAGCGGCTCGATGCCGTACGCGGTCGTGGAAGCCCGCTCTGTCATGCGCAGCAGGAAGTCGTCGGACGCCCGCTCCAGATCGGGCATCCGCTCGCTCGACCAGTCTCGCAGGACCTCGGCCAGAGGCGCGTAGCGACCGTACTCGATCGATCTCGCGAAAGCGTCCACCGGCTCGTCCAGCAGGGCGGCGAAGCGCGACCGCTCGAGCGTCCCGCCGTCCACCAGGGCCCTGTCGAGCGCCTCCGGATCGCCACCGCCCTCCTTCACCCTCACGAACGTCCTGATATTGTGGAGGTCGATCTCCGTCTTGAAGTAGTCCTCGAGGAAGATATTCCCGTGCTCGCGCGCGACCGACAGGGAACGCCTCCAGAGCGCCCCGTCGATGACGCGGTCGATGCACCACAGCTCGGGCAGGTCGCGGTACTCCTCCTCGGCTGTCCTGGCCGCCTCCGCCATGTGGTCGGGAAGAGCTCCGTAGCTCTTCTCGTGAACGGCCTTCTCGATCACGGGAAGCTCGACGAGGCCCGGCCCCTCAGCCACGCCGATCTCATCGGTCTCCGTCTTGAGCGCCGACGCCTTCAGCAGCGCGCGTAGATTCCGGAAGTCCCACCGCTCGCGGAAGAGGCCGATGAGCTCGGGCTCCGGCGACATCGCCGCCAGCGTGGCGAACGTGTCGGAGAGCGCCTTAAGAAGGCCCCGCTCCAGATCCTCGGGTCGCGACACATCCGCGAGCGCTTCCTGGTAGGTCGTATCGGCCAGCGTCGAGAGAACGCCCTCGACGGATTCCGCGAGGAGCCGCTCGACGATCTGCCTGGTGAACAGCCGGGTCTCCATCCCCCGGACCCTGGCTACCGCATAGGCGTATTTAGTGTCGTCCGACATTTAAGGCCCTGTCTACTCCCCGCGCCCGAAGAGACTCTCCGCGACGTCGGTCTCTAGCCGCTCCCTCGCGTCCCGCAGCATCGTTTTGAGCGAGCAGTTGGTCTCTGTGCGGCCGCTTCGCAACACGAACCCCCCAACGACCGGCCTCCGTTCCTCCGACAGGTGGAGCGTGAGTCCCGGAACTTCCGAGGCGACCTCGTCGAGGAAGCTCTGGTCAATCCTCTCCTCGGAGGAATCGACGAGTACCTCGTACTCGCCGGTCGCCGCCGCGTCCTTCAGGAAGGCCGCGATCATCCGCCGGTACTCGCCGCGCTCCATCGAGACGACGCGTTCTCTCACCCGCTCGAAGACGAGGTCGATCAGCCGCTGCTTCTCGGAGAGAACGGTCCGCCTCGCCTCCAGCTTCGCCAGAGTGATGATGCGATTGCGCTCCTCGTCGGCGCGCTGCCTAGCCGCGGACATGAGCTTCTCGCGCTCCCCCTCGACCCGGTTGCGAGCGTCCTCGGATATCGAGTCCGCCTCCTGGCGCGCCCGCTCGAGGATCTCTCGCGCCTCGCGCTCGGCGTCAGCCCGGATCCGCTTCAGGATGTCCTCAACTGCCATAGGTCGATTGTCCCGGTGATGCCCGCGGCCCTGAGGCCGGGGCTGCAAAGGTCGTCGTGCCCGCGCGTCAAGCCCTGAAAGGCCCGCGCGCCCCGCCTCCCTCAGATTCTGCCGAGAAGGAGGATCGTCCCGAGAAGCCCAAGCACGGCGTAGGTCTCGACGACGATCGCGAAGATCATGCCCTTGCCCATCTCGTCCGGACGCTTCGCAACGAGTCCGCAGGCGGCGCCGGCCACCTTTCCCTGCGCGATGCCGGACGTGAGACCGGTGATCGCGAGGGGAACGCACGCGAACAGGATCTGCCAGCCCTGCGCGACGGTCATGCCGCCCGTGAAGTCGGGCGTGAGCTTCCCGAGCGCAAGGAAGAGCCCTACGATGCCGTAGATGCCCTGCGTGCCCGGTAGCGCCTGCAGGAGGAGTAGGCGCCCGAATTTCTCCGGGTCCTCCGCCACGACGCCGGACGCCGCCTGCCCGGCGATGCCCGTACCAACAGCGGACCCGGTGCCCGCCAGCCCCGCTGCCAGCGCCGCGCCGGCCAATGCCAGCATCAGTCCGTCCATGCGAGAGACTCCTTGGTTTGGGGGTCTGCGTAGTTCCGTTCTTTCGCTACTTCATCGGCGCGGCGCGCTCACTCTCTCCGCGCGTCGGCCGCGCGTGTCAGTCCCTTACGATGGAATAGCGCCTCTCGTCCCTGAAAGGCGAGAACTCGCGCCCTCCGCCCTGGAAGAACTTGGAGAAGTACTCGAGGTACTGGAGCCTCGCCGAGTGCACGAACCCGCCCAGGCAGTTGACCGCGAGGTTGAAGACGTGGCCTCCCACCAGGACGACGATCATGGCGACGACCCCCACGACCGGGATGCCGCCCGCCATCTCGGCGACGCCGTTTATCGCCATAGCTATCGCGCCGGTCGCAAGCCCCAGCGCGAGCAGGCGCGCGTACGACAGCACGTCTCCGAAATAGCCTACCACGTCGTAGAGCTTGAGAACCCCTCCCAGCACTTTCATCACCGGATTGCGGTTCTTTCTCGCTCCCGTGGCCACGACGACGAGGCCGGTGACCATTGCGCCCGTCCGCGAGGCCGACATCAGCTCCTCCGGGAGATCCTTGCCCAGGATGAAATCGGCGCCAAGCGGCGCGAGGAAGGCGAGGAAGACTATCCAGACGAGCTGGTCGAAAATCCCGTCCGCCCAGCGCCGCTCCTGGAAATCGGCGACCATCTTGACAGCAAGCCCTGTGAAGATCTGCGCGATACCCAGAAGGAACACGAAGTCGAGCATGACCATCGGGTGCTCGAGAGGGTTGAATCGCTCGCCCGTGCTCAGGCTGATCCTCATCTCCGCCAGCCAACGCGGCAGCTGCTCGGCTTCGATGCCGAACCAGCCGCCCGTGACGGCGCCGACGCCGGCCGTTGCCAACCCGCCCAGGAAGAGGAGCTGCATGAGCTTGCGGCCGCCGCCGGGTTGCATCTTCCGCATGAAGAAGAAGGTCGTCGCCGCGAGCACCAGCCCGTAGCCGGCATCGCTCACGCACAGCCCGAAGAAGAGCACGAAGAAGGGCGCGAGCAGCGGCGTCGGGTCGAACTCCCAGTAGACCGGTCTCCCGTACAGGGTCGTCACGAACTCGAACGGCGTCACCGCCGGGTTGTTTCTGAGGTCTATGGGAACGTCTTCACCCTGTTCGGGATCCCGGGCGCTCATGTCGATCTCCGCACCGATCTCCCCGAGCCTCTGTCTGAGCGGCTCCTCGTCGCGCGAACGAAGCCACCCTTCCATCAGGAACGTCTCGCGCGTCGCAGCGAAGCTCCTCTCCACCTCGGTCTTCGCGAGGCGTTCAGCCGTCTCGTCGCGCAGCGCGAGCACGTGATCGTAATGCTCGCCCGCCTTCCGGGCCCGCTCCTTCAACTCCTCGATCCTGGCCCTCGCGGCCTCGGCCCCTTCGAGGAGCGTCCGCGCCGCATCATCGGGGCGGCCGGTCGCGCCCGAAAGGTCGACCTGCCTGGCGCCCCTCCTCTTGAGCACCGCCGAGGCGGCCTGTTCTTCTTCCTTAAGATAGAGGACCGCGGCGAAGACAGACGACCCGGTCCGGGAGATCTCCATCACCTCGCCGTGCGCCTCCTCCGGCAGCTCCCGCGCCAGACCATCGAACTCCGAGGACTGGGTCCGAACGAGCAGGACCTTCACCCGCCGCGTGTCGCCGACATCCTCCACGGGCATACCCAGCGCGGCCCAATGCTCCAGCTCCGCGGCCAGCGACTCTCTCCGCGCTATGTCGGCCTCGGCGCTCCTGATCTCCCCTTCGATGGACGTCACGTCCCGATACCGCTCGTCGACGTCGAATTCGCTGTCCATGCCGAGGAGCTGCTCGCTCGTAAGAAGAAGCTTCGGATTGAACATCGATTCCAGCGGCTTCTTCTTGGGGGCATACGGCTTGAGGTACGTGCGGAGATGCTCGAGCTTGGATAGCTGCGCCGCCAGTTTCTGCTCGCGCGTGCGCCGGCCGCGGGTCTCGGCCGACTCGTCGCCTGAGGGACCTGCGACGTCTTCCGGCGGCTCAGTAATGTGCAGGACGCCCCCCTCGCGGAGGGCGGTGACTACCCGGTCCCTGACGCCCTTGTGCGCCAGGATCTGTACTTTCCGCATCCGGCTGACGGCCATCCGTCTCCAACGCCTCCTAAGATGCCGCAGCCGAAATCGAATCGAGCACGACTCCGATCGCGGCCTCGATCCGGTCGTCGGCGCTCTCCTTAACCGCGTCGACCGCCGCGCGGCCCTCCTTCCTTATCTCCTGCGCCTCGGCCTCGGCAGACGACTTCGCTTCGTCGAGAAGCTCTCGCTCGGCCGCTCGCACCTCTTTCCTCATGGCGTCGAGCATACTCTCGTACGATTGCCGGGCTTCCGCAACCAGTTGCCGCGCCTCGGCGCGCGCGCGCCGCGCCTCTTCCTCGGCGGTCGACTCCGCCTCGCGAATGCGGTCGATCACGTCAGGTAGCAACTCGCCTCCCGCCATACAGCGAGACAGGCCCTCGGCCGCTCGCGATTCCTGCGAGCGCCGGCAGCGGCGGACGCAGGCACGCGGCCGCGGGCTATCGGCGGTATCCAATCTCACGCCTCAAGCGCACTTACGCCGACGACAGACCCATCCGACTGCCCGCATCTCGGTGGATAACCATCCCCGGGCGTTGCCGGCCCATCATCTCAGTTACTTACGCTGTCAGGAGTTAGAGTGACAGGCAACAATTGTGCACAGTTGTCCACAGTCGCGTGCCGGGGACAACCGAAGCGCCGGGGCAGCGAGACACCGCTAGTACGACGCCTCCGCCTCTTCGAGCTCGTCTTCCTCGAGCTCGATAGCGCTCTCCTGCTGCCGCCGCTCGGGCGGCTCGACGACGTCTCCCATCTGGCAGTTCCCCTGGAACACGACGCCATCCTCGATCACAAGTCCTCGAGTCTTGATGTCGCCCAGAAGCTGAGAACCGCGCTTGAGTTCGATCTTGCCCGACGCCACGACGTTGCCGTACATGCGGCCGCCGATCGACGCGTTCGCCACATTGGCGTCGCCGTCGATCTTACCGGTCTCGCCGATGACGAGCGTGTCGGTCGCGTCGATGGCTCCCTCGAACTCACCGTCGATCTCGATGCTGCCCTCGACGGTCACGTCGCCCTTCACATGCGTGCCTTCACCGATAATCGTGTTCACTGCGTCGACAGTCCTTTCGTCGTCCCTAGTGAACATCTGCCCCTCCGCGCTACCCGGTCCCTGCTGGACTCCGCCGCTCTACCTCTGGATCCCCGCGCGACCGCAAGAAGATAGCAAAGCCCTTACCGGGAGTCAACATCTAACACCACTTCCGCCCCGACGCTACGGGGTCGTTCCTCTCTCCCCCGCGCCGGATATCAGCTCGAGCACCCGCTCGAGATCCTCCTCCGAGTAGTACTCGATCCGTATTGTACCCTCGCTTCCCATTCTCTCGATCCGGACCTGGGTGCCGAGTACGCGCTGCAGCCGTTCCTCCCACTCTCTCAGCACCGGGTCCTTCGTCTTCGTCCGCCGCGTCGTCTTCCTTCGCTTCCGCTTGCCTCTGGCCGCCGCCTCCAACTCCCTGACCGACAGCCCTTTGGAAACGGCCTTCTTCGCCAGCGACGTCTGCTCCTCGCCTGATGCCGCCGCGAGCAGCGCGCGGCCGTGTCCCGCCGATAGGTCCCCCGAGGCCAGCATCTCCTGGACATCGAGAGGCAGCTCCAGCAGGCGGATGATGTTCGCCACGGTGCTCCGGTCCTTGCCGACGCGGGCCGCCACGTCACCGTGTCCGCCCCCCGTGATCTCCATCAGCGCCTCGTACCCGCGCGCCTCGTCAATCGGGTTCAGGTTCTCCCGCTGCAGGTTCTCCACCAGCGCCATGCTGAGCGCCTGCTCTTCGCCGACCTCCCGCACGATCGCCGGGACAGTCTGAAACCCCGCCATGCGCGCCGCCCGAAGCCTCCGCTCTCCCACGATCAGACCGTAGCCCCCGGTGGGAAGCGGCCTGACCACGATCGGCTGCACTACACCGTGCGCCTTGAGCGACTCAGCCAGCTCGCGCAGCGTCTCGTCGCTGAAGCGAGTCCGGGGCTGTTCCTTGTTACGCTCTATCGACTCCACCGAGAGCTCTCGCACCGCGGGCGCCGCGTCTCCTTCTTCCTGCCCGGGCGCCTCCGGAATCAGCGCTCCCAGGCCCCTGCCCAGCGCCTTCCTGTTCATTCGGTGCCCTCCCTGAAGCGCGCCGCGCCAAGCCGACGTCCCACATCCCTCACGAGACCCGACCGCCGCCTCGCTTCACTTCCCGCTCAGCCCTGCGCGCCCGGTCCCGGTTCGTCGGTGCCAGACAGCGCCAGCACCTCCGGCGCTCCTGTCGCCGCCTCTCCACCGAACATGATCTCTTTGGCAAGCTCGATGTAGCTCTGGGCACCCGCCGAGGCGATGTCGTAAAGTATTATAGGTTGACCAAAGCTCGGAGCCTCGCCCAGACGCACATTCCTCGGGATCATCGCACGGTAGACCCTGTCACCGAAGTAGCGACGGGCCTCCTCGGCCACCTGGCGTGCGAGATTGAGGCGCCCGTCATACATCGTCAGGAGAATCCCCTCAATGCGCAGGTCCGGATTCAGGTTCCTCTGCACGAGCCTGATGCTGTTGAGGAGCTGCCCGAGCCCCTCGAGCGCGTAGTACTCACACTGTATAGGCACGATGACCGTGTCCGCCGCCGTCAGCGTGTTGACCGTGAGGAGACCCAGCGACGGCGGGCAATCCACGATCACGTACTGGTAGTCATTGCGCATGGGGTCGAGCGCCCGTCTCAGCCGCGTCTCCCTCGCCATGATGTTCACCAGCTCGATCTCGGCTCCGATGAGCCGCTGGTGCGACGGCAGCACGTCCAGGAAAGCCAGGTCCGGACCCGCCACAATCGCCTCGCTAGCTCCTGCCTCACCGATCAGAACTTCGTATACACTGGCATTTATGTCTTCCCGCGCCAGCCCGATGCCACTGCTGGCATTGGCCTGGGGATCGATATCGATCAACAGCGTTGGCTTCTCCGCGACTGCCATACACGCCGCCAAGTTCACGGCCGTCGTCGTCTTCCCTACGCCGCCCTTCTGATTGGCGATTGCTATGATACGACCCATCAGAACCTCGCTGTGGACAACTCTGCCGCTACAAAACGATGCTCTGCCCCATACTCGGGAATGTGACCGCAAGCATACAATCGGCTTGGGCCCTGTCAAGCACAAAGCTGGGTATTGGCAGAGTTATCCACGGCTTTTTTCTGAGGATGCAAGCGAACCGTCGAGTTCAGCGGCGAAAAGGCGGGCGGAACAAGGCCGTATCCAGCAGCTGTGAACCCGGTTGTGTCAACGGTGTGCTCGCATCTCCCGTTGCGCGCAGAGAATGACCCTACGTGTACAGACTGTGTATAGGCCGTTGACAGTCCGTGCATTGCGTTGACGCCAACTTGGTAGACAAGTGTGACTTCGTTGTGTGGGGATTGAGGATGCTCTTGTTTCACGTGAAACGTGGTGCTGACCCTTCTCGCGCCTTCCAGGGCCCGAGGGACGGAGCACGGCGATACCTGTTTCACGTGAAACACCACTCTGTGTTCCGGAAGCGCTTCTTACCGGACGACGATCTGTCGCAGGAGTACCTCTTGGTCACACTTGGCGTCCTCGCACACAGACGGAAGCGGCTGCATCCTGTTTCACGTGAAACACCCACGCGAGATCACGGCACCCTGTTTCACGTGAAACAGCCCAGAGCGCAATTCGCGAGGCTTCTTGCTGAGAGCAGGACGCACGTAAGAACAACATCCCGCTTCACCTGGAACACGACGGTGCACCTGAGCTTGTCCGTCGTTGTTTCACGTGAAACACCGGGCGTGAGTGAGCTGAACGCCGGCTCCCGCAGGGTCCACCAGTGCAAACCGACTCAGAGAACCCCGGACCCCGCGCGATCGCTTCGCCGTCCCTCACTCGAGCTCAAACGTCACAAAGGTCGTCGCCCTGCTCAGGCCGGGCAGCTTCACGCGCTCCTCTGCGGCGATCGCGGCCCCCCATTCCCCCGCAACCTCCGCCGCCTCTGCCCGTTCTTCCTCCCAGCTCGGCCCCTTGTACAGTATCAGCTTGCCTCCCCGGCGGACAGTCTTCAGGGACGGCCCAAGAGTCTTACGCACGGGGCCAAGAGCGCGTGACACAGCCGTGTCGAACGCTCCCTTCTGGAGTTCCTCGATTCGCCCGTGAACCACCTCCGCGTTCCCGAGGTCCAGCATCGACGCAGCCTCCCGCAAAAACACGACCTTGCTGCGCCTCGAATCCACGAGCGTCACACGCCAACGCGGCCGCAGGATTGCGAGCACGACGCCCGGCAGCCCTCCGCCGCTGCCCAGATCCGCCAGGCTGCCGCACTCCGGATCGTGCACCCGGAGAAGCGCGGCCGAGTCGATCAGGTGTTCCTCGATGCCTGCCAGAGCGGCCGGCGACATCAGGTTCCACCGCGAGCCCAGCTTCCTGGCCAGCCGAACGTACTCACTGAGCCGCGAGGCCTGCGACTCCGTGATCTCGCCGGCCAGCTGTGAGATGCCTGCCGCTGCAGCCCCCAATGTCAACTCCTGGACACAGACTGCTGACGACCGTCACGTTCTCTACGCTGCGCCGCCTTCATGTGTATGAGCAGAACGCCTATGTCGGCGGGGCTTACGCCGGGTATGCGGCCCGCCTGTCCCACGGTCCGCGGCCGCACACGCGCAAGCTTCTGGACTGATTCTGTCGAGAGTCCCCTGATTCGCTCATACTCGACCCAGTCCGGGATGTTCTGGCCATCCAGAGCCGCCTGGCGTCGCGCGAGTCCATGCGCGCGTGCGATGTAGCCGCGGTACTTGACCTCGACCTCGACAGTGTCAACTACGTTCGATGACAACGGCGTTGGCGGTGCCGCGATCGCGTACACGTCGTTGACACTAACCTCCGGCCTGGCCAGTACACGGTCTGCCGGCTGCGCATGCGCAAGCGGCTTCGCACCGCGCCTTCGCAGCATCTTGTTCGTAGCCTCCAGCGGCAACGTCGTTCCGCACAGACGGCGCAGCTCCCGGTCCACGCTTGCGCTCTTCTCCCTCGCTCGACTGGCCGCTTCGTCCCCGACCAGCCCAAATCGATGCCCGACCGCCGTCAACCTCGTGTCCGCGTTGTCCTGCCGCAGCACCAGCCGATGCTCGGCGCGGCTCGTGAACATCCGGTAGGGCTCGTCTACGCCCTTCGTCACAAGGTCGTCCACCAGCACGCCCATGTACGCCTGGTCACGGCCCAACACGAGCGGCTCTCTCTCGTCCAGGCTCAACGCAGCATTCGCGCCCGCGATCAGACCCTGAGCCGCGGCCTCCTCGTAGCCCGACGTACCGTTGATCTGCCCCGCCAGGAAGAGCCCTCTCACCGACTTCGCCTCGAGCGATGGGCGGAGCGCTCTGGGGTCCACGTAGTCGTACTCCACGGCGTACCCGGGCTGCAGGATCTCGGCACGCTCGAGTCCGGGAATGCTCGCTATGATATCCCTCTGGACGTCGAATGGCAGGCTGGTCGAAAGGCCGTTCGGGTATGTCAGCTCGCCGTCCCTGGTCTCCGGCTCGAGGACCACTCTGTGGCGCCCGCGCTCCGGGAACCTCACGACCTTGTCCTCTATCGATGGGCAGTAGCGCGGCCCGATACCGCCGATAGAGCCGTTGAAAAGCGGCGACCGCGGGAGAGCTTCCCGTATGAGCGCGTGCGTCCGTTCGCCGGTCCACGTAATGTGGCACGGCATTTGGTCAATCTCCAGAGATTGCGTACCGTGAGAGAACGGACAAGGGGGGTCATCGCCCTGCTGCACCTCGAGGGCGCTCCAGTCAACTGTCGCGCTGCGCAGTCTTGGAGGTGTGCCCGTCTTCAGCCGCCCGAGCGGCAGACCCAGCTCCTCGAGGCAGCTCGACAGCCCCAGCGCCGCAGGTTCGCCGGTCCTCCCGCCACGATGCGTTCTCGCTCCCACGTGAAGCAACCCGCACAGGAACGTGCCAGTTGTCAAGACTACGGCTCGAGCTGCTATCCTCCGCCCATCTGACAAGGTAACCGCCTTGACGCGACCTTCAAAGCACAGGATCGCCTCCACGCGCCCGCGGATGAGCGTCACGCGCTCCTCATCCAGCAGCGCCCGGAGCATCCGCCTGTGGTAGGCGCTCTTGTCGGCCTGGGCTCTCGGAGAGCGGACGGCCAGGCCCTTACCCGTGTTGAGCATCCGGAACTGGAGCCCGGTGTCATCGATCGCTCGGCCCATCTCGCCCCCGAGTGCGTCGATCTCGCGGACAAGCTGACCCTTGGCGAGGCCGCCAATGGAGGGATTGCACGCCATCTCGGCCACGTGACGCAGCGAGATGGTAACCGCTCCCACACGCTTGCCCATCCGGGCTGCCGCGAGGGCGGCCTCGCATGCGGCGTGGCCGGCCCCCACCACCAGGATGTCGAAGTGTGTCTGCCGAATCATCTTGCCCTCTTCGACCCCCACTACCGATCAGAGCCAGGCCAGGGCTCCGCCGGATGCGTCGGCATATCCTCGGCTCGGTAAGAGCGGACTTCAGGCACCTCTCCACCTCCCCGGCGCGCGCAGCGCGACATGGTGGTCGCAGGGAGACGAATCATATCACGCCGCGTTTATGCAGCGCCCGCTCCGGACCAACGCTCGGCCTCTCCGGCTCCTCTTGCGCCTCTCCCCGAACGTCTATTTCCCGACGCAGAAACGGCGGAATATGCGTTCAAGGACATCCTCGGGCGTCGTCTCGCCCGTTACGCTCCCAAGAGCCTCAGTAGCCTCAGCCAGATCGACCGCCGCCAGCTCGGCCTCTCCGCCCTCGGCGACCCGGGTCGTCGCCCTCGCGAGCGACTCACGGCACCGTCTCAGGGCGTCTATGTGACGTACGTTGGTGACCATCGCGCTCTCAGAGGGGTCGCATCCGGCAGCGGTCCGCGCGAGCGCCTCCCTGAGATCGCCCAGGCCGTCACCCGTCAGCGCCGAGACCCTGAGCGGCGCGTGTCCCTGTGATGCCCCCGGCAGCTGCCCGAGCTGCTCTTCCCGGAGCACGCAGCCGAGATCCGACTTGTTCACCGCAACGAGCGTCCGTTCGCCGGACAGCGCTCCCGCGATCGCCCGGTCTTCGTCAGTGTATCCCTCGGAACCGTCAACGACCAGCAAGGCGAGATCCGCACCGGCTGCGGCCGCCTTCGCCCGCTCGACCCCGGCTCGCTCCGCCTCATCCCGGCCTACGCGCCAACCGGCCGTGTCGACCAATCTGACTGCCATCCCCGTCAGGTGCAGAAAGTCCTCGACGGCGTCCCTGGTGGTCCCGGGTTGTGCGGTGACGATGGCGCGGTCCTTCTCAAGGAGCGCGTTCATGAGGCTCGACTTCCCCACGTTCGGCCGCCCCACGATAGCGACGCTGACGCCCTCGCGGACCGCCGCGCCGAGGTCGCACCTGTCCAGAAGTCGCTCTATCCGCTCGCCCGCCCGCGCGCCTGTCGCCGCCATCGCCTGCCGCGTAGCAGGCTCAATGTCGTCGTCCACGAAATCCACGAGCGACTCGACGTCGGCTCGAAACGCCAGCAGCTCGGTGCGAAGCGCATCGAGTTCGCCGGACAGACCGCCCTCGAGCTGACCGAGCGCCAGTTCGAGGCCCCTTCTCGTCCGCGACGCCACAATGTCCGCCACCGCCTCGGCCTGAACGAGGTCTATCCTGCCGCCCAGGAACGCCCTCAGTGTGAACTCCCCGCGACGCGCCTGCCTGGCGCCCGCTCTCAGAGCTGCGGCGAGCACTTCGCGGGCGGGCATCGGGCCGCCGTGGCACCCGAACTCGACCATGTCCTCTGTGGTGTAGGTTCCGGGCGCGCGCATGACCGTAGCGAGCACCTCGTCCACGGGCCTTCCGCGATCGTCGACCACGCTTCCGTAGTGCACCGTGTGTGTCGGCACGTCCACAAGAGAGACGCCCTCGAACATCGCGTCTGCGATTCCGAGGGCCTGGTCTCCCGATATTCTGACGATCGCGATCGCGCCTGCGCCGGCGACCGTGGAGATCGCCGCGATGGTATCGTTCGGCGACTCTCTCAAGCTCGTTCCTCTATGTGCGCTCCGCGCACCATCAGCTGCGCTTGCGCCTCCTCCTCTTCCTCGAGCCGCCCTTGCCGCCCTTGACCGGCGATACGACGACACTCTTCACACGGCCCGAGCCGACGCTCTTCGTCTCGACCGCCGGATCCGCCTTCAGGACCGCGTGGACGACGCGTCTGTCGGCCGCGTCCAGCGGCTCCATGGTCAGCTCCTTCTTGGCGGACTTCACCTGCTTGGCCAGCGACAGGACCTTCTTGCGAAGGAAGTCCTCACGCTTGCTCTTGTATCCGCTGACGTCGAGCGACACTCTCGTGCTCTTGTTGTTCTCGCGCTGAAGCATTCTGTTCAGCAGATACTCGATGGCCGACAGCGTGTGGCCGCCCTTGCCGATCAGCAGCCCGTCGGCGCCCGCCGTCTCGATGCCGATCTGGATCGAGTTCTTCTCCTCGTTGATGTGAAGCTGGCTGCTGAAGGTCATGAGTCGCAGGATGGTGCTCAGCACCTTCTCTGCTCTGACCCTCGTCGATTCGTCGCACGACACGCGGACCCGCGCGGGCGACCCACCGAAGAGCCCCAAGAACCCACGTCGGCCTTCGTCGAGCACGGTTACCTCGGCTTCCTTCCTGGCGACGCCGAGCCTTCTCAGTGCCTTCCTTGTGGCCTCCGTTGCATCTCTGCCGGTCGTTTCGATCGTCTGGTTCATCCCGCAATCCCCCGGCTGCCCCTCTTTCGTAGATGTCGAGAGTCACTTCCTTCTCTTCTTCTTGCGACGCCTGCCACCGCCCTTCTTCGGACGCTTCGAGGACTCCGACCGGTCTTCGACGACCTCGGCATCCGCGAACTCCGGAGGCTCTGTGGAAGATGACACGTCGCCTGCCGCTGGAACACCCTGCGGGGCAGCCTCATCGCGCGACTTCTCCTTGTCGGAACTCCGTCCGTGATGGATGTAGTACTGCTGCGCGATGCTGAGCACGGTGTTCACAAACCAGTAGAGAACGAGACCCGAGGCGATGTTGTAGAAGATGACCGTGAAGACGATGGGCATGAGCTTGCCCATTGCCGCCTGGCTCGGGTCGGTTGACGAGAACTTCTGCTGAACCAGCATCCCGACTCCCATCAGCAGAGGGAGGATGTGAATCGAGAAGCCGGCCACCGTGGCGATCGTGTCGGGCTGCGACAGATCGGTGATCCACAGCGCGAAGGGAGCGCCCCGGAGTTCGATGGTCGTCCGGAGCACCTGGAAGAGGGCGACGAAAACGGGCATCTGCAGGAGCATCGGGAGACAACTGCCGAGCGGGTTGACTCCTTCCTTCTTGTACAGCTCCATCTGCTTCTTTGACAGTTCTTCCCGGTTGTCCTTGTACTTCTCCTGGATCTCCTTGAGCTTGGGCTGGACCTCCTGCATCCGCTTCATCGCGGTGAAGCTCTTGTGGGTAAGCCGGTAGAACAAGAGCTTCGTGAGGACGGAAAATAGTATGATGACTACGCCGTAGTTGGGAATCAGGCCGTAAGCCCAGATGAGCGCGCGCAGCATGAGCGCCGACAGAGGCCTGATCCACGGCCATCCCAGGTAGACCGCTTCCTCGAGGTCCACTCCGAGCGAGGACACGGCCTGGAAGTCCTGCGGGCCGGCGTAGATGAAGAACTCGCGCGCGGTCTCGCCCGACGACAGCTCCGCCGTTGCCTCAAACCTCGCGGCCTCCCCCGAGGTGTCGGCGTACGCGACGACGCGTGAGAAAGAACCCTCCTTGGGTATGACGGCAGCCATGAAGTACTTGGCCTGCGACGTCGCCCAGGAGATGTCCCCCGCGATCACGCGCTCCTCATCCTTCAGGTTGCCGAGACTAAGACGCTCCGCACCGCCGTCAACCATCACGACGGAGGCCCGGTCGGCCCGTTCATCCTCCTTCTCCTCCGTCGGGTGTACGCCCGGCCACCCTATCTCCACCTCTCGCTGCGCGGCCGGCTCGTCCAGCCCCTGCACTGAAACGTACAGCTCGAACGAGTAGGTCTCCGGATAGAAGGTGTACTGCCTCGTCAGCCTGAGCCCGTCCGCCGTCTCGGCCTTGTACCCCAGCATCGAGAAGCCCTGCTCTCCGCGGGGTTCGATCGTCGTCTCCCCCGGGCCCTCGAACATGAGCTCGGACGTGTCGATCGGCCGGCCCCCGTAGTTCAGGAGCGTCTTCAGCGCGGCGCCGTCCCGCGGCACGAGCTGGACCGGCTCGCCTGTCGTGTCGTCGTACTCCTTGAGCTCCCACGAGACGATCGTGGCTCCGCGGTTGGAGATCTTCGCCGTCCACAGCGAGGTCTCCACCGTGGTGATCTCCTCCGACGGCGGCGATTCGGCGTCAACGAATCCGCGCTCTTCCATGTCGCCGGTGTACTCCGCTTCTTCCTCCGGCATGGACTCGGCATCGGCCGTCTCTTCCGTCACGGGCTCCGGAGCCCCGGACGAAGGCTCGACGGCCGCTCCATCGTACCGGCCGTCGGTCGTCACCTCGGTCGGGGCGGGCTCCTCCGAAACCCGCGTTTCTCTCTGCCTGGTGTTCCAGTAGCTGAACCCGAGGAAGATCAGGAGTATCAGCAGGATCGCCAGGATCGGACGTTTCTCCTGGTCCATTCACACCTCCGGTCGCCCCGCACGCGACTACAGCCCGGGCGGCTCAGCTCCTCACTGGGGAACGGGGTCTTCTCCGCCCTCGGCCCAGGGGTGGCACCGCAACAGCCTGCGGAGCGCGTAGTACGTTCCACGCGCGAGACCGTGTCTACACAACGCCTGTGCGGCGTACTCGGAACAGGAAGGGACGTATCTGCAGGTTGCGGGAAAAAGGGGAGAGAACAGGCGCTGGTACACCCGTACGCCGAACACCAGCGCACCGGTCAGCGCCAGGGGCTTCCTGAAGGAATCCTCGTGAGGAATCATGTGGCCTGCTGTCTATCGCCGCATCGGATGCGGCAGACATCCCGACTCAACCTGCGCGGTCGGCGGCGTCCCGGAGCGCGGCCTCGACGGACCTCTTCACCTCGTGGTAGTCCGCGCCGGCCGCCCGCTCTCTCGCGATGAAGATGAGGGCCGCAACTCCCCGGACGTCGATGTGGCTCGTCCGGAACGCTTCTCGAAGGACCCTCCGCGCGCGGTTTCTCCTGACCGCCCTGCCGACCTTCTTCCCCGCCAGGAACGCCACGCCCGGCGGGCCGTCTCCCAACCTGTACCGCAGAGTGAAGAACTCGGTCCTGACCGCTTTCCCCGTTCGCAGCGTCTCCCGGATCTCCGTCCGGTCTCTGATGATGCGGTCTCTACCGAGTCTCTCGCGCGCCAAGGCCTCACCTATCGTGTTGTGAGCCGCTTCCTGCCCTTGGCGCGGCGCCGCGCAAGTATCTTCCTTCCCCCGGGAGTTGAGCTCCGACGGAGGAAACCGTGCTTTCTCTTCGCCTTGCGCTTCTTCGGCTGATATGTTCGCTTCATGTTACCCCTGCATTCCTGACTCGAAGGTTTACTCGCAACGAACCACTAAGCATATCCACCGCCCGCGTGCGTGTCAACCCGATTCTCCCCCGCCCGCCACATGGCCTTCCCTCGCTCCCCTCGCGATCCACCCCCGAAAAAAGTCTCCTGCGACGCGAAAAAACTCTTGCACCCTGCGCGAGCCCCGTGTTAGCATTCGCCGCCGTCACACGGGTTGTTGATAAGGGCGCAGGCGGGAACGCACCAAGAGCCCGGTACTCGCATCTTGAGGCACACCTCAGAACGTAACCTGCCGACGCCACAACAACAAACCCGGACGACCGGGCGCTAACTTACTTTAAGATCTAACGTTACCGAGTTATGCACTTTGGGGAGGGGCATTGTAGATACTGCGAGCTCGCTTGTTCGGGTTCTTGCTCGCCTCTACTTCCCATATCGACGAAATACGCCGAATTTCTCCCGCTGTGCATAACTTGTTAACATGCCGTGGATAACATGCGTACAGTAATGACCGCTTCGGACCTATGGTCCCGATGCCTCGACACTATACGCGACGAGACCGAGAGCCAGAGCTACCAGACCTGGTTTGAGCCGACGCGAGGGCTGGAGCTGACTGACGAGTCGCTTAAGATACAGGTGCCCAACCGCTTCTTTGCGGATTGGCTGGAGGAGCACTACAAGGGGTTGATCTGCAGGGCCCTGGAGGAACACGCCGGGGAGTCGATCGAGCCCGAGTTCCAGGTCGCCCACAGGCGCCCCGACCAGTACGAGCCGGTTTCGACCCGGCGGGTGGAACCTCCGCCCCTGACCATAGCAGCGGCCGATGAGTGCCAACTCAACCCGCGGTATACCTTTTCGACGTTCATCGTCGGAGCAAGTAACCGCTTTGCCCAGGCTGCGTCTATGGCGGTGGCGGAGGCCCCTGCCGAAACATATAATCCGCTGTTTATCCATGGCGGTGTCGGGCTAGGAAAGACACACCTGATGCAGGCGATCGGCAACTACGTGCGCGAGCAGCGCCCGGGCCTGTCGATCTACTACGTGTCCTCCGAGACGTTCATGAACGAGCTGATCACGTCGATCCAGCGGGGAACGACGCTCGAGTTCAGGGACAAATACAGAAGCAAGGACATCCTCCTGATCGACGACGTGCAGTTCCTCGCCGGCAAGGAGAGCACGCAGGAGGAGTTCTTTCACACGTTCAACGCGCTCTACCTGGCGCACAAGCAGATCGTGCTGACGAGCGACCGGCCGCCCAAGCAGATATCGACCCTCGAGGAGCGACTCGTCTCTCGTTTCGAATCCGGTCTCGTCACCGACATACAACCCCCGGACCTCGAGACCAGGATAGCCATACTCCACGAGAAGGCGGAGCTGGACGGGATTTCGATTCCCAACGACGTCATACATTTGGTCGCTAATAGCGTGACGTCGAATATCCGCGAGCTGGAGGGATCGCTCGTCCGGCTCCTCGCTTTCTCAAGTCTCACCGGCAGCGAGATCACGGTCGAGCTCGCCCGCGAGGTGCTCTCCGAGTTCCTCGGCAAGCCCAAGGGACCGATCTCCGTGGCCCGCATCCAGCAGGCGGTTGCCGAAACGTACGGCGTCCCCGTAGAGAAGATGAAGGCGCGCGGACGCGCGAGCCAGATCGCGCTCGCCCGCCAGGTCGCGATGTACCTGGCGCGCGAACTCACGCACCTGTCTCTCGCCCAGATAGGGGAGCAGTTCGGCGGCCGCGACCATACCACGGTCCTGCACGCGCACAGGAAGGTGACCGGTCTCGTGGAGGACGGCGGCCAGGTTCAGCGCGACATTGAGAATCTCCGCCGCGTGCTCCGCGCCGGCTGACTACCCGCCCCGACCCATTTCAGACAAAAGCTCCTTGACCACCCGATCGTCGCCCCTGCCAAAGCGGCAGGACGAGAACCCCCGCGCCGGCGGGGCGGCCGGACGCGACTGTCAACACGGAGCCGTGAACAGCCTGTAGATAAGTGTGGGGGAGTAGTGCACCCTCGGGCCGCCCGCCGCGCCGCTGTGGAAAGCGGCCGATGATATCCCCGGCTTCCACTCCGGTTGTTCACAGAACAACGATCGCGCGCGGAAACGCAAGCGCGCGAACCGCAACAGGTTGTTCGCGTCACGGCCCGCGCTGTCAACATACCCACAGCCCCTGCTACTACTACTGAGTATCTATATATATAGAGGTAACAGCAAAGGGCGGGCGCGCTCGCCGCGCTCTTCGCCCTTCGGAACAACGTTCGCTAAGAGTCGGATTTCGGGTCCCCATTTGCCTTGCAGCCTGCAGGCGCCCCCCATATAATGAGCGCCTGAGGCGGCGCGCCTTGCAGCCGTCGCAGTGTGTCTCGAGCGGGCGTGTCGCGGTTTTCCCGCGGGAGGTTCATCCATGACTTTCACGATCGACCGGCACGAACTGGAGAAGGCGATTCAGAGAGTGCTCGCTGTCGTGTCCCCGAAGACGACGCTTCCTGTTCTGGCCAACTTCCTTCTGGAGGCGCAGGAGAAGTCCGCGTCGATCACCCTTACGGCCACCGATCTGGACATGACGGTCACGACGAAGGCCGCCTCGGAGGTCGAGTCGGGGGGGAGTGTCACGCTGCCGGCCAAGAGGTTCGCCGAGATAGTGAGAGAGCTGGGCACCGACACCGTCAGCGTCTCGGCCGAGGGCGAGGAGATCTCGATCACCTCGGGGAAGAGCAGATTCAAGATCGTCGGAATTCCTACAGAGGAGTTCCCGACTCTGCCCAAGAGCGACCCGGCGAGCGCGTTCTCGGTAGACGCATCCGTGCTGGGCTCGATGGTGGAGAAGGTCAGCTTCTGCACGTCTAAGGACGAGACCAGGCCGTCGCTGAACGGCGCGTACTGGGAGTTCTCGGCCGATGACATGAGGATGACGGCTACGGACGGACACAGGCTGGCGACGTACCGCGTCGGCGGCAAGTACAAGCCGCTGGCGGGGAAGTCGATGATCGTGCCGCCGAAGGCGCTCTCGCAGGTCGTGCGGACAATCTCGTCCGAAGACGAGGACGAGGTGAAGCTCTCGGTCAAGGACAACCACGTCGCGTTCTTCATCGGCAGCACGACAATCAACTCGCGCCTTCTGGAGGGACCCTTCCCGAACTACAGACAGGTGATACCCACCGACAACGACAAGGAACTCTCGGTCGACAGGGAGGAACTTGTCGCGGCGGTGCGGCGCGTGGCGATTCTGGCCGACGCTATGACGCATCAGGTTCGTCTCACGCTGGCCAAGAACAAGGTGCAGCTCTCCGTCTCCACTCCGGACGTAGGCGAGGCGAAGGAGGAGCTTCCCGGCCGTTTCACCTCGGACAAGTTCGAGGTGGGATACAACGCCAACTACGTTCTGGAGGTCCTCAAGCACATCGAGGGTGACGACGTTCTCTTCGTCCTCGGTTCTCCCGTCGGCGCCGCGATCGTGAAGGCGGCGGAGGAGGCAGAAGACCGGGAGTACACGTGTCTTCTGATGCCGCTCAGGCTCAGCTCCTGACCGGCCCGGCGGCGGACCGGGAAGACAGTGTGGAGAGAACCCAGTGTGGTTGAGGGAACTCCGGCTCACCAGCTTCAGAAACTACCGCAGTCTGGCGATCGGGTTCGAGAACGGGTTGAACTTCCTGTACGGACCGAACGGATCCGGCAAGACGAGCGTTCTCGAAGCGATCTCCTATCTTGCGGTGGCGCGGTCGCTGCGGAGCGCGAGCGACGCGGAGGTCGCGCGCTGGGGGGATGCGGGATTCGGGGTCGGGGGAGACGTCATCGAGAGCGACGGCGGCGCCCGGACGATCGTGCTCAGGTACAGACGCGGCGCGGGCAAGGAGGTGTCTCTCGACGGCGAGCCTTTGGCCAGGCTCTCCGATCTCGTGGGTCACCTGCGCGTGGCGTGGTTCTGCCCGGAGGACACGTGGATAACCAAGGGCGGGCCGGACGCCAGGCGCAGGCTCGTCGACATGACGCTGTGTCAGATCGACGCGGGCTATCTGGCGGCGCTCTCCTGCTACAGGCGGGCGCTCAGACAGAGAAACGAAGCGCTCCTGAACTGGACGCCCGACGAGGAGTCGGACAGGGTAGTCGAGGCGTGGTCCGGCAAGGTGGCGGACTACGGCGGACGCGTCATCGCGGGCAGGGCCGCGATGATCCCGCGACTCGCGGAGAAGGTCTCGCGCTTTCACGCCGAGATATCGGGAGGAGACACGCTGACTCTCGCCTACAGGAGCTCTGTCCCTCTCGGAGACGCTGGAAGATCACCTGGGGAGGCAGCGACGGGGGAGGAGGAGGCGATCGAGCCCGGCGAGGCGCGGGAGCGTTTCGCGCGCGCCCTGGGCGACGGCCTGGAGGACGAGAAGCGCCGCGGCTTCACGCTGGTGGGGCCGCACCGCGACGATCTCGAGGTGAAGCTGGACGGGCGTTTGCTGCGGACCTTCGGGTCACAGGGACAGCACCGGACGGCAGCGATAGCCCTCAAGCTGGGGGAGGCCGCGGTGCTCGATGCTGACGGCAGGGGCGTCGTCGTGCTCCTGGACGACGTGCTGTCGGAGCTGGACAACGAGAGGGGGGCGGCGCTCGTTTCGCACATGGGGCGCCACGGGCAGGCGTTCGTGACCTCGACGGCGAGGGCGGCGCGGGAGCTGGCGCCCGGGGCGGGTGAGGGAGAGGGCGTGGCGTGCTACCACGTCAACGAGGGAGAGGTCGTGCGGGAATGAGCAGGGTGGAGACGATAGGCAATGTCCTGGAACAGGTCATCGCCGACCTCGGGCTCGGCAAGAAGCTTCGAGAGCAGCGGGCCGTGGTCGACTGGGGAGAGATAGTCGGCGAGAAGGTCGCGGTGCACTCCAGGGCGATTCGTGTGGAGGGGCGGAAGCTCTTCGTGGAAGTTGACAGCTCGGTTTGGGCGCAGGAACTCACGCTCATGAAGAGACGCATACTGCGCCAGGTGAACGCGAGAGCGGGCGATCGGGTGATAGACAACGTGCATTTCGTGCTTGGGGGAGCGAGTCGGGATGGCGCCTCCGGTGACAACGACAGAGAAGACTGAGAAGATGGCAAAGAAGAAGAAAAAGAAGAAGGCGGCCGACGAGAAGAAGTCCGCGGCCGGGAAGAGGTCCGCCGGAAAGAAGAAGGCGGGACCGAAGAAGAAGGCGGCGGGCGGCAAGCAGGCGGCCGGCAAGAAGAAGCAGGCGAAGGCCGGAAAGGGCGCGGCGAAGAAGGGCGCGTCCGGGAAGCGCTCGCAGAAGAGGGGCGCGTCGCGGAAGAAGGCGAGCCCCGGGAAGAAGTCCGCGCCGAAGAAGCCTTCCGCCGGGAAGAAGGCGGCGGGCGGGAAGCAGACGACCGGCAAGAAGAAGCAGGCGAAGGCCGGAAAGGGCGCCGCGAGGAAGGGCGCGTCCGGGAAGCCCTCGTCGAAGAAGAGCGCAGGGAAGAAGCCGGACCGAAGGAAACAGACGCCCGCGGGCGATAAGGCCAAGTCGATCGACCGCGCCCTGGTCGACGAGTTCCCCCTCGACGCGCCGCCTCTCGACGGAAGCGCGTCGTACGAGGCGAAGCACATCCAGGTGCTGAAGGGGCTCGAGGCGGTCAGGCGTCGTCCGGCGATGTACATAGGCGACACGGGCCGCCGGGGCCTCCACCATCTCATCTACGAGGTGGTCGACAACTCGATCGACGAGGCGATGGCGGGCTCGTGTGACAGGATCACGGTCACGCTGCACAAGGACGGAAGCGTCTCGGTCCAGGACAACGGCCGGGGCATTCCGGTCGACAAGCACCCGGTGCAGAAGAAGTCGGCCCTCGAGGTCGTGATGACCGTCCTCCACGCCGGCGGCAAGTTCGACAAGCAGTCGTACAAGGTGTCGGGCGGCCTCCACGGCGTGGGCGTCTCGGTCGTGAACGCGCTCTCCGAGTGGTGCAAGGTCGAGGTCGCGCGCGACGGGACGCTGTACGCGCAGAGCTACCAGAGGGGAGTGCCGGAGAGCAAGGTCAAGCCGGTCGGCAAGCGGAAGAAGAGCGGCACGAAGACTACGTTCTACCCGGACCGCGAGATCTTCGAGGACGTCGACTTCGACTTCGAGATGGTCGCGTCGCGCTGCAGAGAGCTGGCGTTCCTGAACGCTGGGCTCACCATATCGATCGAGGACGAGCGCGACGGTGAGAAGGCGGAGTACAGGTTCAAGGGCGGGCTCCGGGAGTTCGTCAAGTTCGTCAATGAGAACACGACGAGACTGCATTCCAAGGTCGTCCACTTCGAGAAGACGAGAGAGGAAACGGTCGTCGAGGTGGCGCTCCAGTACAACGATACCTACCGCGCGAACATCTACTCGTACGCCAACAACATCAACACGATCGAGGGCGGCACTCACCTGACCGGGTTCAAGCAGGCGCTGACCCGGACGATCAACACGTACGGCGACAAGAACAACCTGCTGGGCAAGGGAGGGAAGTCGGTCTCCGGCGACGACTGTCTGGAGGGACTGGCCGCGGTCGTCAGCGTGAAGGTGAAGGAGCCCCAGTTCGAGGGTCAGACCAAGACCAAGCTGGGGAACAGCGAGGTCAAGGGTCTGGTCGCGTCGATCGTGGGGGAGGGGCTGCAGGAGTTCTTCGAGGAGACGCCGTCGGTCGCGAAGAAGATCGTCTCCAAGGCGGTCTCGGCCTCGCAGGCCCGGGCCGCGGCGCGCAAGGCCAGGGATCTGACGAGGCGGAAGTCGGCGCTCGAGAGCGGCTCGCTGCCCGGGAAGCTCGCAGACTGCTCCATCACCGACCCCGAGCACTGCGAGATATACCTGGTGGAGGGCGATTCGGCCGGCGGGTCGGCGAAGCTGGGCAGGGACAGGCGGTTTCAGGCGATCCTGCCGCTCCGCGGCAAGATCCTGAACGTCTTCAAGGCTCGGCTCGACAAGGTCTTCCACAACGTCGAGATCGGCACGATCATCACCGCTCTGGGAACCGGCGTCTCCGAGACGGGAGACGGAGACGGCGAGGGATTCGACATCTCGAAGCTCCGATACGGGAAGACGATCATCATGACCGACGCCGACGTCGACGGCGCCCACATCAGGACGCTCCTTCTGACGTTCTTCTACCGATTCATGCCCGAGCTGATCGAGACCGGGCATCTCTACATAGCGCAGCCTCCGCTCTACAGGGTGAAGAAGGGCAAGCAGGAGCATTACTGCTACGACGAGAAGGAACTCGCGAAGACGGTGAAGCGCGTCGGCAAGGAAGGGATCTCGCTCCAGCGCTTCAAGGGGCTCGGCGAGATGAACCCCGACCAGCTCTGGGCGACGACGATGGATCCGGAGCGCCGCGTGATGCTGCAGGTCACGATAGAGAGCGCGGCCGAGGCGGACCACACATTCAGCATATTGATGGGCGACGCGGTCGAGCCGCGCCGCAAGTTCATTCAGTCGCACGCCAAGCAGGTGCGCAACCTCGACATCTAGAACTACCGGGTAGGAGAGCATGCCACAGACCGAGAGGGTTCTTCCGACAGTCATCGAAGACGAGATGAAGAAGTCGTACATCGACTACGCGATGAGCGTGATCGTGTCGAGGGCGCTTCCCGACGCGCGCGACGGCCTCAAGCCGGTGCAGCGGCGCATTCTCGTCGCGATGAACGAGTTGGGGCTCGCCCACAACAAGGGCTACAGGAAGTCGGCCAAGATCTCCGGCGACGTCAACGGCAACTACCACCCGCACGGGACGTCCGCCATCTACGACGCGATGGTGCGCATGGCGCAGGAGTTCTCGCTCAGATACCCGCTGGTCGACGGGCAGGGCAACTTCGGCTCGATCGACGGCGACAGCGCCGCGGCCGAGAGGTACACAGAGGCGCGCATGACGCGCATAGCCGAGGACCTTCTGGCGGACATCCAGAAGGAGACGGTCGACTTCGTTCCGAACTACGACGAGACCAGGGAAGAGCCCGTCGTGCTGCCCGCTAAGCTCCCGAACCTCCTGATGAACGGAGCGTCGGGCATAGCGGTCGGCATGGCGACGAACGTGCCGCCTCACAACCTCCGCGAGCTGGTGGCCGGCGTGACGCGCGTCATCGAGGAGCCGGGAGTCCCGGACGAGGAGCTTCTCAAGATCGTGACCGGGCCCGACTTCCCGACCGGCGGTATCATCTTCGGGCGCGGCGGCATCCGGGACGCGTATCTGACCGGAAGGGGCCGCGTCGTCATGCGGGCCAGGGCCAACATCGAGACGCACGCGAACGGGGCCGAGTGCATCGTCATCACCGAGATCCCGTTCATGGTCAACAAGTCGAACCTCATCGAGACGATCGCCGACCTGGTGCGCAACGGCAAGGTCGAGGGCATCAGGGACATCCGGGACGAGTCCGACAGAGACGGCATACGGATCGTGATCGACCTCAAGCGCGACGCGCAGGCCTCGGTCATCCTGAACCAGCTCTACAAGCGGACCCAGATGCAGTCGACGTTCGGCGCCAACATGCTGGCGCTCGTCGACGGCGTCCCGCGTACGCTGACGCTGCGACAGATGATCGACCACTTCATCGCCCACCGCGAGGAAGTGATAGTCCGCCGCACGAAGTTCGATCTGGCGAAGGCGGAGGCGAGGGCCCACATCCTGGAGGGGCTCAAGAAGGCGCTCGACCACATCGACGAGATCGTCCAGCTCATCAAGAAGGCTAAGGACCCCGACCAGGCAAAGAAGCGCCTGATGAAGAACTTCAAGCTCTCCGAGGTCCAGGCGCAGGCGATACTCGACATGCGCCTGCAGCGTCTGACGGGGCTCCAGCGGAAGAAGATCGAAGACGAGTACAAGGAAACGATCAAGCTCATCGCTTATCTGAAGGGCGTCCTCGAGAGCCGGACCAAGGTCCTCGGTATCATAAAGGAGGACCTCGAGGAGGCCGCGAAGAACTACGGGGACGACCGGCGCACCGAGATCGTCGAGGCGACGACCGACTTCTCCATCGAGGACCTGATCGCCGAGGAGGACATGGCGATCTCGATCTCCCACGCGGGCTACATCAAGAGGCTTCCGGTCGGGACCTACCGCCGCCAGGCCAGGGGCGGCAAGGGCGTGACCGGTATGGGCACGAAGGAAGACGACTTCGTCGAGCACATGATGATCGCCTCGACCCACGACTACATCCTCTTCTTCACGCAGACGGGCCAGTGTCACTGGCTCCGGGTGCACGAGATACCCCAGGTGGGCCGTGCCGCGAAGGGAAAGGCGATCGTGAACCTTCTCCAGGTACAGAAAGGGGAGTATCTGCGCGGGTTCGTTCCCGTGCGCGAGTTCGACGACGAGCACTACATCGTCATGGCCTCGAAGAACGGCATCGTGAAGAAGACCGTGCTCTCCGCGTTCTCGCATCCCCGCCGGGGCGGCATCCGCGCCATGGCCATCGACGACGACGACGAGCTGATCGACGCCGCGATGTCCGACGGAACGTGCGACATCCTGCTGGCCAAGAAGGGCGGCAAGGCGATAAGGTTTCACGAGAACGACGTTCGGGAGATGGGCCGGACGGCGCGCGGCGTCAAGGGGACGGTGCTGGAGAAAGACAACGAGGTCGTCTCGATGGCCGTCATCGTCGGCGAGGGGGGGACCATTCTCTCGGTGACGTCGAACGGCTATGGGAAGCGGACCAAGATCCGCGACTACCGTGTGACCCGGCGCGGCGGCAAGGGCGTCATCTCGATCAAGACGACCAAGCGGAACGGTCCGGTCGTGTCGGTCAAGGTCGTGAACGACACCGACGAGGTGATGATCATGACGAGGAACGGCGTCATGATCAGATTGCCGGTCTCCGACATCTCGGTCATCGGGCGGAACACCCAGGGCGTCCGCGTCATAAACCTGGGTGACGGCGACCACGTGACAGGCGTGGCATGCGTGGTGTCGGAGGAATAGACGAACACCGTCTTCCAGGGGCGGCAAGCAAGAGGTGGCGAGCTTGGATCGAGTCGAGAGAACCGCACTCGTATCGGTCGGCATCAACGTCGGTCTCGTGGCGTTGAAAGTGCTCCTCGCGACCCTCTCCGGCAGCCTGGCCCTCCTGGCCGACGCGTGGCACTCCGGCTCCGACATCGTGGCCTCGAGCGTCGTATGGGCGGGAGCGCACATCTCCCGCAGGGAGAACAGCCGCAACCTGGCCCTCATCGAGAACGCGGTGGCGCTCATCGTCGGCGGACTCATACTCTGGGCGGCGGTCGAGATCTTCCAGCGCGTATCGGCGGCCGCGGGAGCGGCGATCACCAACCTGCCGGTCGCCATCGGCGGCAGCCTCGTCGCCGCGCTCGTCTCCTACTACGCGGCGCAGTACAAGCTCCACGTGGGACGCGAGACGCGAAGCCTCTCTCTCATCGCCGACGGGCATCACTCCAGAATCGATACGTGGACCACCGGCGCCGTCGTGGTCGGACTCATGGGACACGCCATCGGAATCGAGCTGGACAGGATCGCGGCCGCGGTCGTCGCGCTGTTCATCGTGGAGTCGGGCCTCATGATCGTGCTCGCTTCCGTCAGGGGCCTTCGCGAGGGCACGGCGACGCGGACCGCGTCGGCCGCGGCCCTGTCTTCGTGGCCGCCGGCGCGAGTGGCGCTGTCGTGGCTCGAGCGCGCCGGGATGCGCCGGCTGGGCCGGAACGTGGTCTCCTCCTTGAGAGACCCGCGTCGCAGAAGAGCCCTCGCGGCGACCGGCGTCCTCGTGCTCGTCGCGCTCTGGCTCCTAACGGGACTCTACTTCGTGGGGCCGGGCCGCGTCGGCGTTGTGCGCAGATGGGGCAGGAACGTGGGCGAGCCGACAGCGCCGGGCGTTCACCTGAAGGCGCCCTGGCCCGTGGACCGGGTCACCGTGGTCGACGTCCCGCTCGTCCGGCGGGTCGAGATCGGCTTTGAGACGAGGGACGAGCCGCGGGCCGTGACCGAGGTGGCCGCCGAGTTCTACGCCACGCTGTGGGAGAGCAGGCACGCCGCGGGCACGTATGAGAAGCGGCCCGAGGAGGCGCTCCGGCTGACCGGTGACGAGAATATCGTCGACATGAACGCGGTCGTGCTCTATCGGGTGTCGAGGCCTCTCGACTACATGTTCAACGTCTCGGACGCGGGGGCGCTCGTCAAGCTTGCGGGCGAGACGGTCATGGGACAGGTCGTGGGTGCGCTTGCGCTTGAGGATGTGCTGACCGCGAAACGCGACTCGCTCGAGCAGGTCCTCACGGGCGGCGTTCAGGAGATGATCGACTTCGCCGACGCCGGCGTCGAGATCGTGGGCGTAAGACTCCAGGATATCCATCCGCCGCTCGAGGTCGTGCCGTCGTTCCGGGACGTCGCCAGCGCCCGCGAGGACAAGAACAGGATCATAAACGAGGCGCGCGCTTACAAGAACCAGACTCTGCCGAAGGCGCGCGGCGAGGCGAAGCGAACGGTAATAGAGGCCGAGGCCTACGAGAGCGAGAGAGTAGACCGCGCGATCGGGGACTCGGCCAGGTTCATGGCGCTCGCGGCCCAGTACCGCCGGGCCCGTGAGGTAACCGAGACGCGCCTCTACATAGAGAAGATGGAGACGCTGCTTCGCGACCTCAAGAAGTTCGTGGTAACGACCGACGTCGATCTTCGCGGGTACGACATCCGCATGATAGACAAATCTCTCGGGACCGCCGCGGAGATGGAGTAGCGGTCGCGGGACGCCCTGCCCGTAAGGGGCGCGGCGCGGCCGGGATTTCGGAGACATACTATGGATAAACGCTGGTTCTACGTTGTGGCTGTGATAGTGGTGGCGCTTCTCGTGGCGAGGACGTCGCTGTTCGTCGTCGACGAGACGCGGCTGGCCATCGTCACTCAGTTCGGGGATCCGGTCAGGGTGGTGGAGGAAGCCGGGCTGCACTGGAAGATGCCGCAGCCCGTGCAGGCGGCGAGGTTCTTCGACAAGAGGCTCCTTGTCTACGATCCCAAGCCCACCGAGTTTCTGACGAACGACAAGAAGAACATCGTCGCCGACACGTTCGTGGCGTGGAAGATCCAGGACCCGAGACGCTTCCTGGAGACCGTGACCGACCGCGCCGGCGCCGAGGTCAGGATGGCCGATATAGTGGCCTCGGAGGTCGGCGCCGCCCTCGGCCGCTACCCCCTGCACGCCTTGATCTCGGTCGATCCAGAGCAGATGAAGATCGCGGCGATCATGGACACGGTGACCGCCGGGTGCAGCGCGACAGCGAGCGCCAGTTTCGGGATAGACATATCCGAGGTCCGGATGAAGCGACTGGCCTTTCCTGAGCAGAACAAGCAGAGCGTGTTCGACAGGATGAGGGCCGAGCGAAGCAGGATCGCTATGCGCTACAGGTCGGAGGGCGAGGAGGAGGCGATCAGGATCAGGGCCGAGGCGGACAGGGAGCGCCAGGAGATCCTGGCGGAGGCCTACCGCGAGGCCGAGACGATCCGAGGTCGCGGGGACGCGGAGGCGGCGAAGGTCTACGCGGAGGCCTTCAGCGCGGACCCGGACTTCTACGAGTTCACGCGCAAACTGGAATCCTACGGCAAGTTCCTCGACGAGAAGACGACGGTGATCCTCTCGTCCGACTCGGACCTTCTGGATCTCCTGAACAGGAAGGAACGTTAGCCCAGGTGGAAGAGCCCGAGCGCAGAAACAGCGACCCGGACGCGGGTCCCGAAGGCGAAGAGCCCGTCCGCCGCGACGATGAGTCGAGGAGCCGCAGGGCCGCGACGACGTCGGTCAAGTCCGACATGTCGGAGGGACTCCGAAGGCTCCGTGGCATCTCCAGGCTCGCGGCGCTGGCGGTCGTCGCGATGTACCTCCTCTCGGGCATCTACGTCGTACAGCCGGACGAGCGCGGAGTGGTGCGCAGGTTCGGCCGCGTCGTCCGGGAATCGGTCGCGCCGGGGATCCACTACCGCATCCCGTGGCCTGTCGATGCGGTCGACACGCCGCAGGTGACCTCGATCAAGAGGATGAGCGTGGGGTACAAGATCGTCGACCGGCTCCGCGGGATCAGCCCAGAGGCCCGCGAGGCTCAGTTCGTGACGGGCGACGAGAATATCATGGAGATCCAGCTTCTGATCCAGTATGTCGTCAAGTCCCCGACGGACTTCCTGTTCGCATGCGAGGAACCTCACTGGCTGGTGAGGAAGGTGGGCGAGTCGGTCCTGACGGAGAAGGTCGGGACGATGCCGGTCGAGGACGTCCTGACGACAGCTAGGGTTGAGATCGCGACGACTGTCAAGGAACGCGCGCAGCGCGTGCTCGATCGCTACGGCGCGGGGATAGAGATAGTGGCGGCGCACCTTCAGGAGACCAATCCTCCCCGCGAGGTCGCGGACGCCTTTCGCGAGGTGGCGAGCGCGCGCGAGGATCGCAACAGGATCGTGCAGGAAGCCGAGGGGTATCTTAACCGGGTCGTCCCGACGGCCCGCGGCGAGGCGGCCGGTCTCGTTGAGTCCGCGGAGGGCTACGGTTCCGAGAAGGTCGCCCGGGCGGAGGGCGAGGCGGCCAGGTTCACGGCAGTGTTCGCCGAGTACCGGAACGCCCCCACGGCGACCAGGGAGCGTCTCTATCTCGAGGCGCTCGAGAAGGTGCTGGAGAACGTACGCAAGTACGTGCTCGATCCCAGGGAAGGCGACAGCACGCTCGACCTCAGGTTCCTGACTCCGAACGAGTGACGCGCGCTCTACCGGCCCGTGAACCCGGGTTTTGGCTTGACGCGGCCGCCGTCCCGGCGATAGACTCTTACGGATCATAATCCCCGACCCGGTGCCATCTTCCGGGGGTCGGGGTTTCGTTCGACCCGCGAGGGCAATCAGTGAAGGAGCTGAGTGTTACTTGCAGGCCTGGGCGGGACGCCTTTAGAACCCAGCGCGGCAGAAGGCCTGACCCCGGGTCCGCTCCTCAGAGATTGGGGAACGGTGCGGGGTTCGCGCGCAATAGGCCCGGCGCGGGCGCCTGCTCCTGAACGGGCGGTTGCGGAGCGGTGGCCGGGGGGGGACGTTTCAGCGCCATGTCAACACGACTGAGAGGACAGCCACGATGAGAGAAGTCTTCATCGGACGAGAGAACCTCTTGAAGCTGATCGGACGGTGGGCGAAGGACCACAGGGTCTACGTTCCGGCCAAGTTCGACATCATGAACCACGAGGAGACGCCGGATTACGAGCAGGTCGGCGACGAGGTTCCCGAGAACATGACCCTGGAGGGCGCGGCGCTGGCCACCAACCCGAAGTCCTTCATCTTCTACCCCAGAGAGGTCGTCGCGAAGTACCCGTCGGGAGAATCCGATGCCGACGTCGAGGCGCCGGAGACGGTGATCGTCGGCCCCAGGAGCTGCGACCTCAGGGGCCTCCGGAAGTTCGACAAGGTCTACTGGAGCACCGAGCACTTCACCGAGGAGTATGACGATCCGTTCATCGTCGAGAAGAGGAAGAACCTCTTCATCGTGTCGGTCGATTGCTCCTTCGCGAAGGAGACGTGCTTCTGCACGAAGGTCGGCGGCCAACCCTGGCCGACCGAGGGCTTCGACCTCAACGTATCGCCCATCGACGGCGGCTACATCCTGACCGTCGGCTCGGAGAAGGGCGAGAAACTGATGTCTGGGAATGACGACCTCGTGACGGACGCGTTGCCCGAGCACCTGGAGGCGCGCGACAAGCGGCGGAGGTCGGTGACCGAGGCGATCGACCGGCAGAACGCGGAGTTCTTTGACGAGATAGAGAGTTCCTACGACAAGCTTGATCTCGAGGGCACGAAGGAGGCGTGGGCCTACGCGACGCAGAACTGCGTGGCGTGCTCGGCGTGCAATCGGTGCTGCCCGACGTGCACGTGCTTCCTTCTGGTCGACCAGCAGTCCGACGGCGCGTACGAGCGGACGAGGAACTGGGACACCTGCCTGTCGATCGGATACGCGAGAACAGGCGGCGGAGGCAACGCCCGCCCCGAGCTGCCCCAGCGGCTTGAGCACAGGCTGCGCTGCAAGTTCGAGTACACGCGCGACAGGTACGGACTCGTAACCTGCACCGGCTGCGGGAGATGCATAGACGTATGCATGGGCCGGATAGACATGCGCGAAGCGATGAGGCACGTTCTCACCACGGAGAAGGCGGAAGCATGAAGAACCTGTACAGGCCTATCGAGAGCGTGATCGAGGACATAAAGAAGGAGACTCCGAACATCACGACGTACCGGTTCCGGCCCAAGGAGCCGGTGACGTTCGAGGCGGGCCAGTTCGTCGAGCTTACCGTCCCCGGAGTAGGGGAGGCGCCCTTCACACCGTCTTCGAATCCCAACGTGAAGGACACGCTCGAGATCACGATTATGCGGGTCGGCATGGTGACGGAGGCCCTCGAGCAGATGAAGGTGGGCGACACCGTGGGGATCCGCGGCCCTTACGGCAACGGCTACAACATGAAGGACTTCGAGGGGAAGGAGATCCTCATAGTCGGCGGCGGCGTCGGCCTGGCGCCTCTGCGCTCTCTCATCCTCGCCCTCTTCGACGACATAGACAAGTACAAGAAGGTCTCGATCCGGTACGGCGCGAGAACGCCGGACGACATCGTCTACAGGGACCTGCTCCCGGTGTGGGAAAAGAAGAAGAACACCGAGGTGCTCCTGACGATCGACGAGCCGCATCCGGAATGGAGCGGGAAGGTCGGCGTCGTGACGGTGCTCCTGGACGATCTGCCGCTTCTGACCACGGTCGACGTCGACAAGCTGCCGTTCACCGCCGAGAACGCGGTGGCCTGCGCGTGCGGGCCGCCCATCATGCTCAAGTTCGTGAACATGGTTCTCCTGGAGAAGGGCTTCGACCCCTCCAATATCTATCTTTCGATGGAGCGCAACATGAGCTGCGGTCTTGGCAAGTGCGGCCACTGCATGCTGGGGGAGTACTTCGTCTGTATGGACGGTCCCGTCATGACCGCGAAGCAGATCGAGAAGTTCGAAGATCCGTTCTAGTCAGTGACTGGGGGAGCGGGCCGAGGGGTCTGAGGTCCGTTCCGGTCCTGTCTCGCGCGAGAGGTTAGCCGACATGCCAGAGATAAAGAAGGCGTCGTGTCTCTTCTGCTCTCTCCAGTGCGGATACGGCATGGAGATGGACGCGGGCGTCCCCGTGAGGATCGATCTCGACAAGGACGCCAGGCAGAATCTCGGATCGCTCTGCGTCCGAGGTCACTACAACATAGAATTGCTCCAGCATCCCAGGAGGTTCATCGCTGCCACGGTGAACAGGCGCAGGGTGACGTGGGCGAGCGGCGTGAACAGGACCGCGGGCAAGATCTCCGAACTGAAGGAGGGTGCGGGCGGTGACGCCATCGGCGTAGTCGTCGGCACGGAGCTTTCGAACGAGGACTACGACGCGGTCGCGGCCTTCGCCGCGGACGCGCTCGGCACCAGGAACGTGGCCGTCGCTTACGACGGCAACGACCTGCCTCAGCTCATGGGCGGAGGGGCCGGCGACGCGACACCGGAGGATCTCGACGACGCCGACTGCTTCGTGATGATAGGTGACGTCTTCTGGGGGCACCCGTGTCTGGCGAAGCGGATCATAGAGGCCCGCCACAGATCGCGCTCGAACCGGATCTACACGGTGAACCCGTTCCGCACGAACACCGATTGGTTCGCCGACAGGCACATCGCGACGGCGCCCGGCGCCGAGCCGGTCGTCCTGGCCGGCATTCTTTCGGCGCTGAACGCGAAGGGCGCCCCCGCGATCTCCGTTTCGGAAGCCGCGGAGGCGGCCGGCATGCCGGAGGCCGAGCTCTCGAGCATCGCCAGGAACATCAAGGAGCACGAGAAGGTCGTCGTGCTCGTGTCATCGAGACTGGGCGATTCGGCTGCCGGGTATCTCACGGGCAAGCTCGCATCGGCGCTGGCCGCGGCCGTGGGCGGGAAGTACGCGCCCTTCTTCCGGGGCGGGAACGCCATCGGCGCCTTCAGGAGGATAGGGTCCGGAAGGACGTTGCCCGGGATGCTCAAGGACGTGGCGGCCGGGAAGATCAAGGGGCTTTTGGTTTTCGGCCCCGATCTCGTGCAGCTATACCCGGGCGCGGTCTCGGCCGAGACGCTCGAGGGGCTGGAGCTTCTAGCCGCGTCGTCGATATTCGAGAACGACACGACCAAGCACAGCGACGTCGGGCTTCCGCAGTCGGTCTGGACCGAGTTCGTCGGCAGCTACTCCGCGTCGCTTTCCATCACGACCAATATCGAGCCGCTGAAGGACCCGCAGGGCGACGCCACGCCGGTCTCGGAGATGCTGGGCGCCATCGCCCGGGAGCTCGGCGCCAACCTCGCGACCCGGGAACCCGCGGCGGAGCATCCGCCGCTCGAGATCGACGTCGACGCGGAGCTCAAGAGGCTGGCCGGCGCCTCGGGCGCCGAGGGCGTGACGCTCGTCGAGAAGACGAACCCGATGCACAGGTGGGACGGCACGATAACCGGACGAATGGCCTTCGCGCAGCAGCAGTCCCCCTACTGCGAGATATGGGTCGGGGAGGAGGCCGCCGAGAGCCTCGACATCGAACAGGGCGCGAGCGTCACCGTCGGCACGGACCGCGGAGAGACGAAGATCCTCGCGACAGTGACCGACAGGATGCCCGGCATGCTGGTGGCGATACCCAGTTTCGTGCCGGACGCGCGAGGGCTTCTCACGTGGACACCGAACCCGGAGACCAGATGGTTCGACGTGTCCTCGAGGGGAGCGAAGGTAACTACAGAAGGCTAGCACTCAGGCGGCGGCCGCCGGGGCGCCGCCCGCGACGAGCAACTCCGGGGGAGCTGGATGAACAAGAGAAACATCCTCGACTACGGACGCTGCATCAGTTGCAGGAGCTGTATCGCCGCCTGCTTCTACTCGCATAACCAGCAGGACTATCTGGAGGCGTCGACGGTCCTGACGAACACCGTTCTGCAAATGAACTGCCGGCACTGCGAGCAGGCGCTCTGTGAGGCGGCGTGTCCTCAGGAGGCGATCAAGAGGCGGGACGACGGGCTGGTGATAAGGAGCAACCTGAAGTGCAGCGCGTGCACCTCGTGCGCCCAGGCCTGTCCTTTCGGCGCCATAGACCTCGTCAACACGCGCCACACGTACCCCAAGTGCGACCTCTGCTACTTCCGGACGCTTGAGGGGAAGGACACGATGTGCGCGGGGACTTGCGTGTCGGGCGCTCGCACGTTCGAGGACATAAGCGACATCGAAGACCAGCAGGGGAAGCCCATGAGGGGCGCCCGCACCGTGGAGAAGACCGTGCGCCGCAAGCGCTAGACTCACGCTTCTGCGCACGCGGAACGGACTCCAATGGAGAGGTAACAGGATGGCATCGACACTGAACATGTTTATCTACTTCCTGATATTCCCCGGGCTCCTGTTCACCGCGGTCGTCGGGCTGCTCACGACCTGGGTGGACAGGAAGGTGTCCGCCAGGGTCCAGTGGCGCGTGGGCCCTCCGTGGTACCAGCCTTTCGCCGACATCCTGAAGCTCTTGGGCAAGGAGATCGTGATTCCCGAGGGCGCCAAGAGGACGGGGTTCCTGCTGGCGCCGATGGCCGGCCTGGCCGCGGTGACGGTGGTGTCGATGATGCTATGGCTGGCCAACATGCAGGGAGTAGGCTTCGTCGGGGACCTGATCGCGGTCATCTACCTTCTCACCATACCCTCGATCGGGATGATCATCGGCGCCTCGGCTTCATCCAACCCGCTGGCCAGCGTGGGCGCCTCCCGCGAGATGAAGCTCATCCTGGCATACGAGCTTCCGTTCGTCATCGCGATCTTCACGGCCGTGTCCAAGGTGTCGCCGATGTCGCTGAAGCTCGAGGCCATACTTGAGCACCAGGCGGCGAACGGCGTCCTTCTCGGCCATCCGTCCTGCATAATCGCCTTCATCGTTGCGGTCCTCTGCATGCAGGCGAAGCTCACGTACCCGCCGTTCGACATCCCGGAAGCGGAGACCGAGCTGATGGACGGGACGCACATGGAGTACTCGGGGCCCATACTGGGAGTCGTGAAGCTGACGCAGGCGATGATGCTGTTCACGCTTCCCGTCCTCTTCATAACGCTCTTCTGGGGAGGGCTTCAGTTCACCGGGTGGGGCCTACTCTATACGATCGTCAAGTACGTCTTGATCGTGACCATCGCCATACTCATCAAGAACACCAATCCGAGGGTGAGAATAGACCAGGCGGTGCGGTTCTTCTGGGGACCCGTCACGGTGCTCGCGATCATCGGGATCATCCTGGCGCTGGCCGGGCTGTAAGAGCGGGCGCCGGCGGGCGCAGGGTTCCGGACCGAACGGAGTGAGGGACGAATGGGCGCAACGAAATGGGGATTCAAGAAGTCGCTGTGGGTCTTCCACCTGAACGCGGGGGCCTGCAACAACTGCGACATCGAGGTTCTGGACTGCCTGTGTCCTCGATTCGACGTGGAGCGGTTCGGCATCAAGCTCGTCGGGAGCGTCAAGCACGCGGACGTGCTCCTGGTTTCGGGAATCGTTACGCGCAAGGTCGTGCCTCAGCTGCTGGAGGCGTACGAGCAGGCTCCAAGGCCTGTGGCCGTCGTGGCGCTGGGCGCGTGCGCGCTGACCGGCGGGATCTTCAAGGACGGCTACAACTTCGCCGGGCCGGTCGACAAGCACATACCGGTCGACGCCTACATTCCCGGTTGTCCCCCGAGGCCCGAGGCCATAATAGACGGCATCGTCAAGCTCATTGGGAAGCTATAGGGGTGGATTCGCGCGGCAGGGCGCCGCTCCGTGGAACGGGAGAGACGGGGTAATGAGTAAGCAAGTTCTGCAGGAACTGAAGGCCAAGTTCGGGGACAGGGTCGACATCGTCGAGCGGACCGACAGGAGGGCGTACGTCACCGTCTCGAACGACGACTGGATCCCCGTAACGAGACATATGTATGAAGAGGCGGGCGGGAGGCTGGCGACGGCGACGGGGAGCGACAGGAGCACCGGCGTGGAGCTTCTGTACCACTTCTGCATCGACCGGGACGGCACGGTGGTCAACATCAGGACGACGCTCGACAAGCCGTTCCCGAAGATCGAGTCCCTGACCAAGTACTACCCGGCGGCCGACTTCATCGAGCGGGAGATCTTCGACTTTCTCGGAGTGGAGTTCATCGACCATCCGGATCCGAGGAAACTGCTCTCGTCGCACGACCGGCCCGCCGACTTCCACGCCATGAGGAGGGATGAGTAGATGAGCACGCTCATACCGATCGGACCTTTCCATCCCGTCCTCGAGGAACCGGAGTACATCTCGCTGTACGTCGACGGCGAGACCGTCGAGGATGCTGACATAGATCTCGGCCGCATCCACAGAGGCATGGAGCTTCTGGCGCAGGAAAAGACCTACGACCAGGACTGCTTCCTGGTGGAGCGGATCTGCGGCATCTGCTCCGCCTCGCACAGCTGGGCCGCATGCCGCGCGATGGAGGACATCGCCGGGATCGGCCCGACCGACCGCGCCCGGTACCTCCGGACGATCGTCCACGAGCTCGAGCGGCTCCACAGCCACATGCTGTGGGTCGGCCTCGGGGGGCACATCCTCGGGTACTGGACGGTATTCATGTGGGGCTGGAAGTACCGCGAGCCGGTGCTCGACAGTCTCGAGGCGATCACCGGCAACCGCAACCACTACGCGTGGTATCGTCCGGGGGGCGTCAGACGCGACGTGGCCGACGAGGTCTGGCCCGTCGTCCTGAAGCGGATGGACGAGTTCGCGGCGCAGACCGAGATGCTGCTCCACGCGATCCTCGACGATCCGGTCATCCTGGGACGGCTGAAGGGCGTCGGACTCCTCACGAAGGAGGACGCGATCCGCTACGGGACGCTCGGTCCGACGGCGAGAGGATCGGGCTTCGACATCGACGTGCGGCGCGACGAGCCCTACGGGGCCTACTCGGAGGTCGACTGGGACGTGATCGTTCGGCCCGAGGGCGATTGCCTCGCCGTCGCGGCGGTGCGGCTTCTGGAGATGCTGGAGTCGGTCAAGATCATCAAGCAGTGCATCGAGAGGCTGCCCGGCGGGCCCATCGCGAACGAGGTCCGCGAGATACCGCGGGGCGAGGGCGTAGGGCACGTCGAGGCGCCGCGAGGCGAGTGCTTCCACTTCATAAGATCGAACGGCACCAACATGCCGGAGCGCCACAAGATGAGGGCGCCGACGTTCAACAACATTCCGTCGTACAGGCCGCGCGTGAAGGGCGAGTCGATCTCGGACGCCGTGCTGATCTTCGCCATCATCGACCCGTGCTACAGCTGCACGGAGCGGATGGCCGTGCTCGGGCCCGACGGCCGCCGGGCGCTCGGGTCCAAGGACCTTATCGCCCTGTCACACGCGAAGACCGAAGAGCTCAGGAAAGGCTCCTGAATGGGGAGCTTTCGCTCCTAGTCCGCGGGGGAGAAAGAGATGCCACAGTTGCTCGTACCGATAGTTGTGCCGGCCGTGGCCGGCGGCCTCTGCCTTCTGATCCCCAGAAGGGTCAGGGGAGTCAGGGAGGCGGTGAGCCTGATAGCGCTCGCGTGGACTCTCGTGGCCGCGTTCCGCCTGTTCGGCCAGTGGCCGCTTTCGTACGTGAAGGACTGGGGCACGCTGGGTGACCTGACGATCCAGTTCGATCTCATGCTCACCCAGTTCAGCGCGTTCATCGTCGTCTTCGTCGCGCTCTTCGGGTTCGGTGTGGGGCTCTACTCCATTTCCTGGCTTTCGCGGGAGCACGACGGCCGCCGCTTCTATGCGTTCATGCTCTGGACGGTGGCCGCCAGCATCGGCGCGGCGCTCGCCAACAGCCTCGTCATCCTCCTGCTCTTCTGGGAGGCCCTGACCGCCATACTGTACGTGTACGTCAACACCGGCCTGAAGAAGCTCGACGCCTCAGAGGGGGCGGCGAAGAGCTTCGTCATGCTGGGGCTCTCCGACGCGGCGCTCTTCATAGGCGTGGCCATGATCTGGGCGCGGTTCGGCACCGTCAGCATGGACGAGCTCTCGATATTCGTCGGCGACGGTATGACGACATGGATCTACATACTTCTCATGGTCGGCGCCATCACGAAGGCCGGCGCGATGCCGTTCCACACGTGGATTCCCGCCGCCGCCAAGGGCGCGCCGACGCCGGTCATGGCGCTCTTGCCCGCGGCGATAGACAAGCTTCTGGGCATCTACCTCCTGGCCAGGATCAGCCTCGACCTCTTCAGTGTCGGCCAGGGGATCATGCTCCTCCTCATGATCATAGGAGCCGTCACGATCATTGGCGCCGTTCTCATGGCGCTCGTTCAGCACGACCTGAAGGTGTTGCTCTCGTACCACGCCGTCAGCCAGGTCGGCTATATGATCCTGGGCATAGGCACCGGCATACCGATAGCGATCGCCGGCGGCCTCTTCCACATGCTGAACAACGCGATATACAAGTCCGGCCTGTTCCTCTCCGCGGGATCTCTGGAGAAGCAGGCCGGTACGACGGAGATCAAGAACCTCGGAGGCCTGGCGAGGGCGATGCCGGTCACCTTCATCGCGACGGCCGTCTTCGCGCTGTCGATCTCCGGCGTGCCGCCGCTGAACGGCTTCGTCTCGAAGTGGATGGTCTACTCGGGGCTCGTCGAGCTGGGCTCGAGGGGCGTGGCGTCCTACTGGATCTTCCTCGTGGCGGCCTTCTTCGGGAGCGCGCTGACGCTGGCTTCGTTCGTGAAGGTGCTCTACTCCGGCTTCCTGGGCCAGCTTCCCAGCAAGCTCTCGCACGTTCGCGAGGTGCCCTGGGCCATGCAGGTCCCGATGATCGTCCTGGCTCTTCTGTGCGTCGTGTTCGGCGTCTACGCGGTCTTCCCGCTCGAGCGCTTCATCAATCCGGTCGTCCACGGGGCCGTCGGGACGTCGGCCTCGGGCGGCATCGAGCTGGGCATAGGCTCGTTCAGCCCGAGTATCGCCACGGGCCTCATTCTGCTGGGCCTGGCCGTCGGCTTCCTGCTCTTCCTGGCGGCGAAGATGTCGAAGATGCGCACCGGCCGAGTGTTCATAGGCGGCACCAGGCCCCCCACGAATCTCGACTCGATGCACGTTTCGGGAACCGGGTTCTACAACACGATCAGGGAGACCAGGGGCCTGTCGGGGCTCTTCGCGAACGCGGAGCAACGCGTGTTCGACGTATATGAGATCGGCGGCAGAATAGGCAACGGCATCGTCCAGGGCATCCGGATGCTTCACAACGGAGTGCTCTCCACGTATCTGTCGTGGGCCGTCATAGGCCTCGGCGTCGTGGTGTTCGCGCTTCTGAGCACGCTTTTGAGGCAGCTTGTGAACATGCAATAGAGGCAACCGCTGTTCGGACGCCGACTTTCGCTTTTTCGGAATAGAGCTGGCAACAGGCGGGAGACGCTAGATGGAAAACATCACCCCTCAGTTGTACACGCTTCTGGTCTTCATGGTCATCGGTTCGATCGTGGCCATCGAGACCAGGAACCTCCTGTCGGCCGTTATCTCGGTCAGCGCGGTGGGGTTCGCGCTGTCGGTCGCCTTCCTGTTCCTGGGCGCGCCCGACATAGCGATCACTCAGCTCGTGGTCGAGATTCTCGTGCTGATCATCCTGATCCGAGGGACGATCCTCCTCGACAACACGGCGGTGGAGCTGCACCGGGACACCCTGGCCGTGATCGTGTCGCTCATCTTCTTCGGCCTGATCCTCGGCTTCGGGGCGATGATCTTCGGCAGCCGCGGCTTCCCGGAGTTCGGCGAGCCGCTGATGAACGTGTCCAGGGTGTACGTGATGAGGGGGCTTCCTGAGACGCACGCGGCCAACATCGTGACGTCGGTGATCCTGGACTACAGGGCCTACGACACGCTGGGGGAGGCGACGGTTCTCTTCGGCTCGATACTCGGGGCCCTCGCGATCCTCCGCAAGGACGGCAAGGTCGCGAAGAAGGAGGAGGTGGTGCCCGCATGAAGGGACTGACAGTCATCGTCAAGACCATCACCGATTTCGTCGTGGCCTTCATCGTCATCTTCGGCGCGTACATCGTCCTCTACGGGCACCTGACACCGGGGGGAGGGTTCGCCGGAGGCGTCATAGTCGCGTGCGCGTTCATCCTGCTCATGCTGGGGCACGGCAAGGAGGTGGCCTTCTCGCGGCTAGGGGAGAGGATGGGGCACGTCCTCGATTCGGCGGGGGCGCTCGCCTTCCTGCTCATCGGTTGGATCGGGCTCGCGGGGGGGTATTTCTTCCTGAACGTGTTCGGACGGGGCGATCAGTTCCGGCTCTTAAGTTCCGGCATGATACTCCCGGCGAACATAGCCATCGCTTTCAAGGTCGGCACGTCGCTCTTCATCGTCTTCGCGGCGCTGGCGGTCTTCCGCAGACGTTCCTTCAGGTCCATGATCGAGGATGAGCTATCATGACGGTCTATTTCCTGTGCGTGGTTCTGCTCACGATGGGGCTCTACTGCCTCGTTGCGAAGAAGAACATCGTCAAGAAGGTGATCGGCATCGTGATCATGGAATATGCCGTCAACCTCTATCTGATAATCGTGGGCTACAAGACGGGAGGCGTCGCGCCGATCGTCGAGCCCGGGATGGGGGAGACCGCACTCGAGCGGTTCGTCGACCCGCTGCCGCAGGCCCTCGTGCTCACGTCGATCGTGATCGGGCTCGGGGTTCTGGCGCTCATGGTGTCGATGTGCATAAGGCTCTACGAGAAGCACGGGACCTTCGACATGTCACATATCAGCAAGCTGAGGGGATAGCCGATGAACCTTGTGCCTCTGTTTGTAGCGATCCCGCTCGGTGCAGCGTTCCTGATCCCGATGATCGGGTTCTGGTGGAAGAAGAGCGGAGAGGTCCTGTCGACATTGAGCATGGTGGCGCTCTCGGTGATGGCGCTGGCTTCGATCGGCGCGCCCGCGGTCGTGCACCACATGGGCGGCTGGGCGGCGCCCAAGGGCATCGCGATCGTCGCCGACGGGCTCTCGGTTCTCCTTCTGGTGGCCGTCAACGTAATCGGCCTCCTCTGCATCATCTTCTCTCTCAAGTACATGCGGGAGTACACCGGGCTTCCGAAATACTACGGGCTCTTCATGCTCATGGTGGCGGGGATGAACGGTGTGGTGCTGTCGGGCGACCTCTTCAACCTGTTCGTCTTCCTCGAGATCGCCTCGGTCGCGTCCTACGCGCTCGTGGCTTTCGGAGTCGAGGCCGACGAGCTGGAGGCGGGCTTCAAGTACCTGATCCTGGGAAGCGTGGCCTCGGTGATGATCCTATTCGCCGTGGGCACCGTCTACGCGGTGACCGGCTCGCTTAACATGGCCGACGTGTCGAGGACGATCGCGGCCGAGTGGGCCGGGACCGAGATGAACCCTGCTCTGCTGCTGGCCGCCGCGCTCTTCCTCATGGGCTTCTCGCTCAAGGCGGCGCTCGTGCCGTTCCACGCCTGGCTGCCGGACGCGCACCCGTCGGCGCCCGCGCCGATCTCGGCGATGCTCTCGGGCGTGGTCATCAAGAGCCTCGGCGTCTACGCGATATGCAGGGTCTTCTTCAACGTCTTCGGGTTCGCGGCCACCTCGCCCGGGTCGGTCATCATCGCGAACTCGATGATCGGCTTCTCGGTTCTCTCCATAGTCGTGGGCGGGCTGGCCGCCGTCGGCCAGTGGGACCTGAAGAGGCTCCTCGCCTACAGCTCGATCGGTCAGATCGGCTACGTGACGCTCGGGCTCGGCGTGGGCGCGAGGGTGCTCGCGACGGGCGAATCGACGACGCTCGCCGCGCTGGCTATCTTCGGCGGGCTCTTCCATCTGGTGAACCACGCGGCGTTCAAGTCGCTTCTCTTCCTCTCATCGGGAGCCATCCAGTCGGCCACCGGCACGCGCGACATGAAACTGCTTGGCGGGCTCAAGGAGCGCATGCCGATAACGGCGACGACGACGAACCTCGCCGCGCTCTCCATCGCCGGCGTCCCGCCCTTCAGCGGGTTCTGGAGCAAGCTCATCATCATCGTGGCCGTGGTTAGAGCGGGCCATTTCGGCATCGGCGCCGTGGCGATAGCGATGGCCTTCGTAACGCTCGTTTACTACGTGAAGGTACAGAAGTCGGTCCTCTTCGGAGACGTCGGGCGTAGCGTCGAGCAGGCCAGAGAGGTGTCCCCGGCGATGTACGTACCGCTCGTGCTACTGGCCGTCGTGTGCGTAGGGTTCGGTATTCTCGCAGTGACGCAGCCCGCCATCGGGGAGAGAATGCTCGGGCCCGCGAGAGACGTTCTCCTGAATAGCGCTGAATACGTGAAGCTGGTCCTCGGTTAGGGGGTGGAGAGCAGCGATGGAACGATTGAAACGGAGACTCCTCGATCTCATTATCATCTTCGTCCTGTGGCTGCTTCTGACCTGGTCACTGGACGCGCAGGGCGTGATCGTCGGCGCGATCATCGCGGTCATCTTCGCGTTCCTCCTGTCCGGCCTTCTGCCGAAGCGAATAGGACGGCTCTTCAGCCCGGTGCGGTGGTTCTGGGCGCTCGTCCACCTGGTGTCGTTGTCGTTCTGGATCGTGGTCGCCAACTTCGACGTGCTGTACCGCGTGATCCACCCGAACATGCCGATACGGCCGGGCATCGTCAAGGTCAAGACGTCACTCGAGACTGACGAGGCCAAGACGTTCCTCGCCAATTCGATCACGCTTACGCCGGGCACGCTCACGGTCGACATCATCGACGACTGGCTCTACGTGCACTGGATCAACGTCCACGAGAACCTCGGAGACACCGAGGCCATAACCCGGGACATAGCGGGGCGATTCGAGTACACCTTGAGGAGGGTTTTCGACTGATGCAGACGTTCCTTCTGCTCCTGATTATCGGGACATTCATCTGCCTCTTCCGGGTGGCGCGGGGGCCGACGGCCCCCGACAGGGCGGTAGCGATCGACACGATCGGCGTGATGGTGGTCGGGATATGCGGGGTCTTCGGCGTCATTACCGGCAAGGACTACTACCTCAACGTGGCGATCGCATGGGCGCTTCTGGCCTTCATCGGAACGCTCGCTCTGGCGAAGTACCTGGAGGGGAGGGGGTTCGATGAATAGCGGCGGAATCGCACCGTACATACTCATATCGATCGGGGTCTTCTTCGACATCGTCGGAGCGATCGGCCTGATCCGCCTTCCCGACGTGTACAACAGGCTCCAGGCGGCGACCAAGTGCGTGACGCTGGGGACGTGCCTGATCCTGGTCGGCGTTCTCGTGCACAGCGGGTGGTCGGCGATCGGCGTGAAGGCCCTCCTCGCGGCCATCTTCGTGCTGTGGACGTCGCCGACGGGCAGCCACGCGCTTGCAAGGGGCGCGCACATAGCCGGCGTCCCGCTCTGGCGCGGCACCGTGGTCGACAGGTACAGAGAGGAC
>WJLY01000281.1 GCA_014728245.1 Candidatus Effluviviaceae Genus IV sp. | reverse complement strand
GTCTGGTGTGCCTCGTTTGCCTGACCGTTTGCGAATCGCGGGCGGACGAGGACGCGCCGCCGGGCGAGTGGAACGAGATGGCGAGGCGGCCGGACGCTCCGCCCGGGCAGTGGAGCGTGGCCCGGAGTCCGCGTCCGACCGGAGAACGCACTCCCGAGCTCGAGCGGCTGGAGAGCCTCGGCTATCTGGCGGGCGGCGCGCCCGCGTCCGGTTCCTCGGGCGTGACCATTCACGAAGCGGCGCGGAGCTGGGCGGGGCTCAATCTCTACGTCTCGGGCGAGTTCCCCGGAGCGAGGTTGGTCGACATGGACGGCCGGGTCGTGCACGAGTGGCGGTACGACTTCGACCGCGCGTGGCCAGAGCGGCGGAGGGAATACGCCACGGACAGGGGGGCGAGGAACTGGATACACGCCCACCTCTTCGAGAACGGCGACGTGATAGGCATCTTCAACGACCTGGGGATGGTCAAGCTGGACGTGAACTCGGAACTCCTGTGGAAGTACGGTGGCGGGAGCCATCACGACCTGCATGTCGCCGACGACGGCCGGATATTCGTCATCACACACCGCGACCTGAGCACGCCGAAGGTAAGGAGAGCCGCGACCGTCGTCGAGGACGCCGTCACGGTCCTGGACGAGCGCGGAAACGAACTCGACCGCGTTTCGCTTCTCGACGCCTTCTGGAACTCGGACTACGCGAGCTCTCTCAAGGAAGGCGCCGGCGGGCTCCGCGGGCAGAGGCTCGACCTCTTCCACGCCAACCGGATCGTCCCGCTGGACGGAAGGCTCGCGGGGCGCATACCGGCGTTCCGGGAAGGAAACTTCCTCCTGTCTCTCCGCAGCATGAACGCGCTGGCCGTGATCGACATCGACAGTGAGGAGATCGTCTGGACCGCATCGGGGCTGTGGCTGCAGCAGCACTGCCCGTCCGTGACGGAGGGCGGCAACATCCTCCTCTTCGACAACCAGGGGAACTACGGCTGGTCGCGGGTCCTGGAGTTCGATCCCGTCACACAGGAGATCGTGTGGGAGTACAAGGGCGAGGAGGCTAGCGACTTCTACTCGGCGAGGTTCGGGACGGCTCAGAGGTTGCCGAACGGGAACACGCTCGTGGCGGAGTCGCACTACGGGAGGGCCATCGAGGTCACCCCGGAGGGCGACGTGGTGTGGGAGTTCCTGAATCCCGCCCGGGCCGGGAGCGACGGGGAGCTTGTGGCCAATCTCTTCGAGATAGAGCGCGTCCCGAGAAGCTACGTCGAGTCGTGGCTGGACTGATGAGGGCCTTACTGGTGCGGGGTCCTCCGCTCTGTCGGCGCACCGGATTGACGTGAGTCTGGTCTTGCCGTACAATCGAGCTCGAACATCTCACCGGGCGCCGAAAGGCCGTTCAGGGGAAACCGGTCGAAAGCCGGTGCTGTCCCGCAACTGTAGTCGGGGACGAACCCCAGACGCCGCGCTCGGGCGAGCGGGGCGTCCTGGGCAGTAGAGCGATCCGAAAGCCAGGGTACCTGCCGGTGGGAGCGCTCGTCGGTCCGAACGGAGACCGGGGACACGAGCGTCGAGTCCGCCGCGCGGGTGTCCGCGCGCGATGCGAGGTCAGGAGCGGCGCCTCGCGGGACTCCTCCCACCGGAAGGTGCAGAGAGGGGAGTCTCGTGGGGCGCCGTTTCTCGTTCGTGCGCGCCGTGGCCGTCACGTATCTTGCAGTCATGTCGCTATCCGCCTCGCTCCCGGCGGGCGGGTCCGAGGCCGCCGCTAGTACCTTTGCAGGCGGCTCGAAGGCCGCAGCGCTACCCGCTAGAGGGTCAGCGTCCGCCGGAGCCGGCGCTGACTCCCTTCCTGACACCACGGCCTCCCGACGCGTTCAGGACGCGCCCGGGGGCGATGAGCCCCTCTTCGAGGGCGTGGTCGACACCGTAGAGGTGTCCTCCGAACGCCCGCGGATCGAGGACGCCGCGGCCGCCTTCGCGACAGTCCACGAGGTCGCGGAGGGCGCGGGTCGGGTGTCCACACTGGGCGACGTGATCGAACGTGGCGCCGGGGTTCACGTGAGGCGGCACGGCGGGCTCGGTTCTTACAGCGCGGCTTCCATTCGCGCGAGTTCTCCGGGTCAGGTCGAGGTCTACCTGGACGGGATACCCCTGAATTCGGCGATGTGGGGAGCGGTCAATCTGGCGGACATCCCGATCGGGTCGCTCGAGAAGGTCGAGGTCTACCGGGGCGGCTCGCCGATCAGGTTCGGGACGGCCGGAATGGGCGGCGTCGTGAACCTGGTGACCCGCGCGCCCGGCGCGGGCCGCGCGACGACCGCGATCTCAGCCGGGGGCTACGGCGCCTTCAGGCTCAACACACTGAGGTCGGGCGCCGCGGGGTCGGTCGACTACGCCGTGGCGTTCCACCACCTGCAGAGCGAGGGCGATTTCGAGTACCTCGACCGGCACGGCACGCCGGAGAACGAGGGCGACGACGAGATCGTCGAGCGTGAGAACAACGACTTCAGGGAGAGCGACCTGCTGGTCCGCGTTTCGGCCGGCCTCCCGCGGGGCTGGAAGCTGGAGCTTTCGAACGAGACCTTCGACAAGCGGAGCGGCGTTCCGGGGATCGAGAACGTACACATCAAGAGCGTGCACTACAAGATCTTCCGGAACGCTGCCCGTGTCTCGGTGTCGCCGCCCGGGCTGCTGGGGGGCTCGCTCGCCCTGGACCTCACGGGCTACCACGTCTTCAGGCGCGACCGCTTATACAACCCCGAGGACGAGGTCGGT
>WJLY01000280.1 GCA_014728245.1 Candidatus Effluviviaceae Genus IV sp. | reverse complement strand
CCTCGGACAGGCAGACGCTGCCGCGGCGGCCCGGCCGGGAGGCGCCGGCCCTCGTTACTGAGACTGACGACGCCGGTGTTTCATTCAACGGCGCCGACCGCTAATCCGCGGTCCGGTCTCCGCCGTCTCTTGCCGATTCAACTACTCTGTGAGCCCGCCACTCGTCCTCCAGCAGGCTCATCATGACGAAATCGTGGAACTGGCCGTCGAGCAGGTAGCCGTCGCGCTGAACGCCCTCTCTCGAGAACCCCAGCTTCTCCCAGAACCGAACCGCTTCCTCGTTGAAACCGACGACACCGACGCTGATCCTGTGGAACCCCATATACTCGAACGCGAACTCCAGGAGCACGCGCCCGGCCTCGGTGCCGTGCCCGCGGCCGCGCGCCTCCGGATCACCGAGTATGATCGTCATGTCGGTCGAGCGCCACTCGGTACACATCCTGAGAAGCCCCGCCTCCCCTATGACGGCGTCGTCCTCGTCACGGACCACGGCGTACCAGGCGCGCGACCTGTCGCCCTCGAGCTCCTCGAACCACCTGTCGGCCGCCCCCTTGTCGAGCGGACCGGTCGCGCCGATCTGAGCTCGAAGCTCCGCGTCCTCAAGCCACCGTCGCACATGCTTGATGTCATCTCGCTCGAAGCGCCTCAGCGTGACTCCGCTGCCCATGAGGAACCTCGGTCCGGCGCCCGTCTCTCTTTCTGTCATCGAACTCACCTCTCTGGATGCATTTGGCGACGTCAACTCGTCTCAGCTCCTGCGGGCACGGCCCGGGGCGGCTCAGGCGCCGCCCCGCGAGCCACACCTACTCCGATGCAATCGCGGGCTGAATGACGTAGACGCCGCCGCAGAAAGAGACCTGACGATACTCTACCCTGAGGCTCAGTCCCGAGAGCGCCCTCTTCGCCTCATCGGCCGCCCAGTAATGCTCATCCTCGTCCCACAGGCTTCCCTGCCACTTCTGCCTGGCCTCGTCCCACGAGCCGCTCCACCTCTTCTTCGCGGCCTCGCGCTCGGCGGCCGTTTCGAACGAGATGTCGCCGACTACCATCCTTCCGGACGGAGACAGATGCTGGTTCACCAGCCTGGATATCAGTCTCACCTTGGAGTCCAGGTCGAACTCGTGGAGGACATAGCCCGAAACGACTCTGTCGAACCTCTTGTCCCTGTCGATCGGCCAGTCTCCGAGGACATCGGCCTTGATCAGTTCGACCTGAGGAAGCCGCTCGTGCGCCTTCGCGAGCATCTTGACCGAGAAATCGAGTCCCCAGACCGAACAACCGGCCTCGAGGAAACGAGCCGCGAGGCGGCCCGTCCCGATGCCGAGATCGAGCACGAGCATGCCGGCTCGCGGGTCGGCTGCGCGGGCTATCTCGCCGAGGACCTCGTCGTAGCCCTCGAACGGGAACCCCTCGTAGCCGGAGACCGACTCGTCGTACGTCTCCGCCCATTCGTCGAAGAGATCGACTCGCTTCTCGTTCATACGACCTCCTTCACACGGGCCGCATGATACTTGTCACAAGAGGGAATGCAACACAAAACGGGAGCGCGGGACTGAGTCCGCCCAGTGGTCAGAGCTGACGGAGCCGCACTTCGGCGGTGGACACCACGGGCCCGCGACTCAGCGGTAGAGGGCCTTGATCGCCCCCCAGCTCGTGCGCCGGACAGGAGAAGATTCGCACTCGCCGCAGCCCGCGACGACGTTCCCTATCGGGCGCATGTACGGATTGGCATAGGGAAGCGCGGTCGTGTTCGAGCAGTGCGTGTAGTCGTCCGCGGCCATGTCACAGAAGAGCGGGTCGACGAAGAGATTGTCGTGATGAGGCACGTAGCCGAGGCTGTCTCCTCCCGCGTTTCCGTAGATCATGCAGTAGGTCACCTCGAAGTCGGTGGCGCTACCCCCGGTGACCGGAACGCCCGCGGTGCTGAACGCGATGATGTTGCTGTTGAAGTCCGGACCGTACGTGTTCCCGTCGACCGCCACCACGGCGTCGCCGTCCGCTCCGCACTGGGCGAACGTGCAGTTCTGGACGAACGCGTCGTCGCCGTAGAACCTGAGCGCTCCTCCGCGGTCCGTGGCCTCGATGTCGTGGAACGTGCACCCCGTGATCTTGCACTCCCCGTAGGCCGCGTGCAATGCGCCCCCCATCTCCGCCGTGTTGTGCCGGAACGTCGACCCGTACACCCACGCGCTCGAGTTCTGGAGCTTGATGGCGCCGCCGCCGTTGGCCTCGCAGTACTCGAATATGCAGTTGCCGATGTTCGGGGACGCTCCCTGGCACAGGATCGCGCCTCCTCCGTCGTCGGGGTGCGCCCTGGCCCATCCGTTCCTGATCGTGATCCCTGCGATATATGACGTGTCGTCCGTGTAGCCGAAGGTGAGGTTGAACGCCCTGTCCTGCCCGCCGCAGTCGATCACGACCTCCGTCGGATCGTCGTTCTCTGAGATCACGACCAGGTTCCTCTCGTAGAACCGGATGTCCGTGTTCCCGTCTCCGCTGTAGGTCCCCGGCAACACGACGATCCAGTCGCCGTCGTCGGAGGCGTCGATCGCCGACTGGATGGTCTGATAGGGCGTACTCCCCAGGACGTCGACGTACAGCGTGTCCTGCGCGTGAACTGGCGCCGCCGGGAAGGAGATGACCATCAGTACCGCACAAGCGAACACGACTCTTGCTTCCATCGGGGGACCTCCTACTGATGTATCGTCCGACACCTGGCCGGCCGGACGGCGCTACTTCCCCGGGCACTCCGCCGCCACCGCCGGGTCGATCTCCTGATCGCCGTACGCCTTCTCGTAGTGCGCCGCGAACTCGCCGGCCAGCTTGCGGGCGCGCTCCTCGTACGCGGCGGGCTCGTTCCAGGTGTTCACAGGCTTCAGTATGGACGTGTCCTCGACGCCGGGACAGGTCGTGGGAACGTCCACCTTGAAGATCGGATCGCGCTCGTACTCAACGTCCTCGAGCTTCCCCTCGAGAGCGGCGTTCACGATCCGCCGCGTGAGCGGCAGGCTGATCCTGTGGCCCACGCCGTACGGGCCGCCCGTCCAACCGGTGTTCACTAGGTAGACCGACGTTCCGTGGCGGTCCATTTTCTCACCGAGCATGGAAGCGTATACCTCCGGAAGGCGCGGCATGAAGGGCTCGCCGAAGAAGCGTGAGAACGTGCTCACAGGGTCGACGATGCCGGTCTCCGTACCCGCGAGCTTGCTCGTGTATCCCATGAGGAACCAGAACATCGCCTGCTCGCGTGATAACTTCGCGACTGGTGGTATGACGCCGTTCGCGTCCGCAGTAAGGAAGAGGATCGTCTTCGGGTGACCCGAGGACGAGCCTTCCTTGGTGTTGGACAGGTAGGTCAGGGGATACGAGCCTCGCGAGTTCGGCGTAAGCCGGTCGTCGAACAGGTCGAACTCGCCCCACGGGTACATCATGGCGTTCTCGATGATGGCGCCGTGGCTCTCGACGTCGTCCTTGTGGAAACACGCGTTGTAGATCTCGGGCTCCTTCTCGGGGTCGAGATCGATGAGCTTCGCGTAGCACCCGTTCTCGAAGTTGGCTATGCCTTCGTCGTTCCAGCCGTGCTCGTCGTCCCCGAGGAGCGCGCGGGAGGGGTCGGCCGACAGCGTCGTCTTGCCGGTGCCCGAGAGCCCCAGGAGTAGAGCGCAGTCGCCCCTCTTCCCCTCGTTGGCGCTGCAGTGAAGAGGAAGGATGTCCTCGCCCGGCAGCAGGTAGTTCATCACCGTGAAGATCAGCTTCTTGATGCTGCCGCCGTAGGCCGAGCCGTATACGACGCCGAGCCCCCGGTCGAAGTTCATCGCGACCGCCATGGTCGACGTGTGGCCCAGTCCGGGGTCGACCCGCAGCCTTCCTTCGTACCGCGCGGGGTCGAGCTTGCGGTACGGAAGGGCAAGAAGCGTGAAGTGCCTGTCGCTGAAGCAGGTGCTCTTCGCGGTCTCGTCCGACCACGGTCGGAAGACGTTGTCGGTGAAGAGAGCGGAGAGCGCCCAGTCGGACAACGTGTGTACCGGCAGGGAGTATGAGGAATTGGCGCCGACGAGCCTGTCTGTCACGTACATGCGGTCGGACGACTCGAGCGCCGCGAGCGAGTCCTCGAGCAGCATGTCGAACGTGTCGGGATCGAGCGGTATGTTGTTCGGGCTCGTCCAGTCGATCGTCGCTTCGCTCTCCGGGTTCCTGACGATGTAGGTGTCCTTCGGGCTCCTGCCGCTCGACTCGGGCGGCGTCCACGTTGCGAGCGCGCCGCACGCCGCCGGGACGCACTCCCGGTGCTCGACACCCTCGCGTATCATCTCAGCGCGGGAGATGTTGCGTTTCACGTTGCCGTGCGCGTCCATAACGGACTTGAGTCTCTCGCTGAAGGTCATCTGTGGCTCCCCCGTGATCTGCTGTATGGCCCCGCCGCTCCCCGCGCGACGGGAAGCCCGCTTGACCGCTCCCGGCTCCACTGGCCGCCCGGCACGAGCAGGCGCGTCAGACTACCGAAGGATCATGATATGCTAACACTGCCGGACCCGAAAGAGCGAATCCCGGACCCGTGTGCCCGCGAGGGACACGGACAAGCGCCCGGGCTTGGAGGCCACACCGCGGTCGAAACGCGGAGTAGCATCCCGGTAGCCGACCCTCACCGAAGCAGATCAGCTTCCTGACTCTGCCGGGTGGGTCACGATGTACCCATGCATTCCCTCACCGAAGCAGGAATCCCGTTGACACGGCAGCGAGGGGGGAATATCGTGAGCCGCCACGACGCTGCATTTGACAGACCAGTAGCATCGGAATCAGCAACCTCTGAAGGGAGGTACGTCGACCCGAACCTGTCCGCCCCGCGGCGGAGGTCCCCCGGAGTCACGGTGTAGACGCATGCATCAGAGCAGCATTCTTCGACCGACCATCGGTCAGTCGTACAGAGAGTAGACTGTGCTCCAAGTCACGGGGGCGCGCTGGGAAGGAACTCGTTCTCCTGTAGACGGAGGGGCATTCGCAGAGGCATCGTCATTCGAGAGACGGAGGTACGTGATGAGAGTGGGGAGATCGCTGGCAAGTAGTGCGCTCGTGTGCGCCGCGCTCGTGCTCTGCTCGTCCGCGGCGTTCGGAATCGTGCCCCAGCAGATGAACTACCAGGTAATGCTCACGGACGACATGGACCAGCCGCTCGCCGAGCAGACCGTCGACCTTGACTTCCGCATATTCGCGGACCCGGTTGGCGGGCCGGTCCTCTGGTCGGAGAGCCACACCGTGACGACCAACTCCATAGGCGTCGCGTCTGTGACGCTGGGGTCGACGAACCCGCTGAGCATCGACTTCGACATCCCGCTGTGGCTGGAGGTGGTCGTCGAGGGCGACGTTCTGGCGCCGAGGAGAGAACTCGTGGCGTCCCCCTACGCCCTGAACGCCAAGATGGCCGACCACGCCACGAGCGCCGGGACGGCGGACACGGCGGCCTACGCGGACACAGCCGGCTACGCGCTCGCCACGGCCGGCTCCGACACCGCGCTCTACGCCCACAACGCCGGATACGCCGACACGGCCGGATACGCGCTGGCCGCGCCCGCGATCGACAGTGTGGCGTACGCCGACACCGCGGGTTACGCGCTGGCCACCGCGGGTTCGGACACCGCGCTCTACGCCCACGATGCCGGATACGCGGACACCGCGGGCTACGCGCTCGCCGCGCCCGCCATCGACAGCGTCGCCTACGCCGATACCGCGGGCTACGCTCTCGCGGCCCCATGCGACACGTGTGACTACGCCATGGCGGCCGGGAGCGCCGCGACCGCGACCACTGCCGGCAGCGCGGCCGACGCGGACAGCCTGGGCGGCGTCGCGGCCGGCGACTACGCCATCGCGGCCGACTACGTCCTCGCCACTACGCTCGGGGACTCCGGCACGATAAACGACGCCGGGAACCCCGTGACGTGGACCAAGCTGAAAGACGTGCCGGCCGGCTTCGCCGACGGGACCGACGACACCGGTACGGGCGACGGCCATTCGCTCGACGCGTCGGACGGAAGCCCGACCGATGCCGTCGCTGTCGACACGACGGGCAACGTGACCATCGCGCCCGGCGGCCTCACCGTGGGAGACACGAGCGGAGGGCAACTGGAGGTCGAAGCTCCGGGTGCTTACACGGGTCTCTTCGTCGAGGGCGACGACGGAGGCGACGGATCGCCTCTCATCAGCGCCAGCGGGGCCGGCTCGTCGTTCCAGTTCGACCTCAGCGCGACCGGCGACTCGTCTGTCGTCCTCCCGAACGACGCCGTTGGCAGCAGCGAGATGCTCGACGAGCCCGGAGCGGCCTGCTACTACGACAATGCCGGCGACCAGATACTGGTCACTTACGGGCCCGCCGCCTCCCACTCGATAACCGTCCCGGCCGAAGGGTACGTCTTTGTGATGGCGAGCGCACAGGCCAACTGCACCCACGACACGACAGGGACCAGCAGGCTCTACTACGGGGTCTCCGAGGACAGCACGACCATCAATGACGGTCTCGACCAGGACATACAGCTTCCCGATACCGCCCCGGCCGGGGCCTACAGATTCGGCATAGCGCCCGCCGCCGTCTTCCCCGTCTCCTCGGCAGGAACGTACACGTTCTACCTGACGGCGAGCGCGGACGGCGGCTGGTTCCTGTACGACATAGCCATGAACCTGCTCTACTTCCCGACCGCCTACGGCACCGTCTACACACCGTCACCGCCCATGGCGGCTCTTCAGCCGGACGACGAGGTGACCACACCGGCCACTGGAACGGAGTCGCGGCGAGCGGGAACGGAAGCGTGGAGCAACGCGCGTCTCCAGAGCGAGCTCGAGGAGATGGAAGCCCGAATCGCGGAGATACGCGCGAAGATCGAGCGAGGAAACTGACCGTAACGTCCTGTAGCAGGGACCGGTGCGACGCGCGGGCACGCCTTCGCCGCTTCGGGCGCGCGAAGCGGCGGGGCGGCTCGGGCCCGCAGATGACGAACGGGGGGTATCGATCATGCGAAGCTCAAGAGGCGCTCCGCGCGTGACCACGATTGTTCTAGCGATCAGTCTCGCGCTCTCCCTCTGTGCGACCTCATCTGCCTACAAGATCGCTTCTGAGGCGCTGAGCTGCGGGGGCGCTCCATCGGCCTCCGCCACGTACAGAGCGCACGACACCATCGGTCAGGGCCCCGTGGGCCCGCTCGCCGAGGGCGCGACGACCCGGGGACACGACGGCTTCTGGCTGACGCTGCCCTCGATCAACGTTCCGGTGGAAGGCTCCTTCTACGCCGTGCTCTCTGACGAGGACGTCGTAGTGCTCAGGTGGACCCTGGCCTCGTTCTCGGAAGTCGTGGAGCTGAACGTATACCGCGCGACTTCAGAGGAAGGCACTTACGAGTTGGTCAACGAGGACCAGATCGAACTCGCGTCCACCGGGAGCTACGAGGACGCTTCCGTCTGGCCGGACACGGAGTTCTGGTACGAGCTGCGCGCGACTCTGGCGGACGGATCGGAGGACGTCGTCGCCGGCTCTCCCGCTATGGTGAAGACGGGCGGGAAGCTCCTGCTCGCCCTCTACCCGGCCTATCCCAACCCGTTCGGGGACGCCACGACGATGCGCTTCGATGTCCCCGAGCATGTGGGCGCCGTGAGCGTCAGCATCTACAACGTCCGTGGACAGGTCGTTCGCAGACTCGTCGACGGGCCGCTGGAGCGTGGACGATACGAGCGGACATGGAACGGCTGCGACGACCGAGGCAAGCCCGTAGCGGCGGGCATCTACTTCACGACACTCACGGTCGACGGCGAGACTGAACGGCAGAAGGTGATGTTGCTCAGATAGCGACAACGATGCCGGGGTACCCGCGCACCTCGGGTTCCCCGGCTGCTCCCACCTACGACCCGGCGCAACCCTGCCCAACCCAACGCGGCCGGGACGACGAACACAGGAGGAGACAATGCGAAGCCGGACTGTCTGTCTGCTCTGTACGGGCGCGACTCTGCTTCTCACGGCGGCGCTCGCGATTGCCGCGGTCCCCACGACGATGAACTACCAGGTGATGATCACCGACAATTCCGATCAGCCGATAGCCGACACGGCCGTCGAGATCGTGTTCAGCCTCTACACCGACCCGCTCGTGGGCACCATGGAATGGACCGAGACGCACAACACGACGACCAACAGCATCGGCGTCGTATCGGTCGTGCTCGGCTCCGACACGCCGCTGGACCCGGCCGACTTCGACGCGCCGCTCTGGCTCGAGATCGAAGTCGAAGGAGAAACGCTGGCCCCGAGGCGCGAGATCACCTCGGCAGCCTTCGCACTTCGCGCGCACGACTCCGACTACCTGGGCGGCGTAGAGGCTTCCGAGTACGCCCTGAGCTCGGGCACGGGAGACGGGCACTCGCTGGATGCCGCCGACGGCAACCCGGTGAACCAGGTCTACGTTGATCCGGCGGGCGATGTCGGCATCGGCACCACGGGCCCGAACGAGGACCTGCATATACACGACGCGGGCGGACTAGCATACGAGAGGTTCACCAACTCGTCGACCGGGACCGGCGCCGGCGACGGGTTCCGCATCGGTATCAACGGGGCCGGCAACGCGTTCCTGATCCAGCACGAGCCCCAGTCGCTGCGCTTCTCGACCGACGACACGTACCGCGGGATGTTCGACAGCGACGGCACGTTCGAGCTGGGCAGCGACACCGTCGACGGCGGATTCGAGTTCTACGGGGCGGGCGCTACCAGTCCGCTCATCGAGATGCACGATGACTCGAACACCGGCGGGAAGATCGAGGTCCACGGCTCGTCCGGCGCCCTGCTCTCCACTCTGGAGACCGATTCCAGCAACAACGATGCGGGCTACTTCTACGTCGACAACGCCTCGTCCGGCGGATTCTACGTAGACGGGTACTACCCGGGTCAGGGAGGACCGCGCGTCGAGATCGAAGGCGACTCGTCGACGTCGATGTTCTTGGGCTACGAATCGGGCGACGACGCCGTCGTCCTGCCGACCGACGCCATCAATGCTGCCGAGATGTACAACGAGCCGGGGGTGGCCAGCACGTCGGCCTCGACTACCATCGCCCTGGATGGAACCGCTCAGAACTTGCTGATAAGGACCATCACACCTCCCGGCCCCGGCTACGTCATCGCCATGGCGAGCGCGGAGGTCTATGCAGATCCCGGCGGAGACGGTTCAACGGCGGGCGCCTACTTCGGCGTGTCGACCACGGGCGGTGACATCGCCACGAACAACGAGATGTACCTCCGTGTGCCGTCCACAGCCGGCTCGGGCCAGTGGAACCAGATAGTCAGCGCGATCGGCATATTTGAGACCATCGGCGGCCCGGATGCGTTCTACTTCGTCGGCGACGACGTCATAGGCGAATGGACCGTCGCCGAGAGATCGCTCACGCTCCTCTTCGTCCCGACGAACTACGGAACCGTCTCGAGAGCCCGGTACGGCGAGTCGATCGATCCGGAGACCGAGACCCGACCCGCGGGCAGGGCGCTCACGGCAGCCGATGAGGCCCTCGAGCGCGCGGAGTCGGTGGCGGCCAATCAGGTCCGGATCGATGCGGAGATCGCCGCCCTCAAGGCGCAGCTCGAGGAGCTGCGAGCGCACGTGGACACCGAGAACGACTAGCGCGTGCTGAGCCCGGGCCCCGGCAAGGGAGGTTCGCCATAGACCGCGTTGTCCTGTCGTTCTGTTTCCTGAGCCTGCTTCTGCTCCTCGGCCAGCTCATCCGCGCGCGCGTCCGCTGGACCCAGAGACTGCTCCTCCCCGCCTCGGTCATAGGCGGCATCCTGGGCCTCGCAGTCATCCAGCTCGTGGAGCGCAACGCGCCCGGCGCGGCGCCTTTCATGTCGGATGCGACGGCCGGCTGGGGTCGTCTCCCGGGGCTTCTCATAAACGTCGTCTTCGCTACGCTCTTCCTCGGAGCGGCCATACCCCCGCTCAGGCGGGTCTGGCGCATCTCCGGGCCCCAGCTCGCGTACGGTCAGGTCGTGGCCTGGGGGCAGTACGCGGTGGGCCTCGGGCTCACGCTGCTCATCCTGGTCAGGTTCTTCGACATCCCTCCGATGTTCGGGGCCATCATCCCGGTGGGTTTCGAGGGCGGCCACGGCACGGCTGCCGGCCTCGCCGGCGTGTTCACGGAGAAGGGCTGGCCGGACGGCGTGCACCTGGCTCTGGGTTCGGCGACGGTAGGCGTCGTGGGCGGTGTCGCGATAGGCATGGCGCTCATCAACTGGGCCGCGCGCCGGCGCTACTGCAGAGGCGCCGCCGAGCAGCGCTCCGACGCGGACGCGCGCGGCGACGGCATCTTCCCCCGGGAGTCGCGGCCGAAGGCCGGCCTTCTCACGTTCCGCCCGGAGTCGGTGGAGTCGCTGGCCGTACATCTCGCCGTCGTCGGAGTCGCGGTGCTTTTCGGGTACGGTCTCAAGGTCGGGCTCTCGTCGCTGGAGTCGCTCTGGCTCGACGATCCCAGGAACGCGATACTCGGTAGTTTCCCGCTCTTTCCTCTCGCCATGATCGGAGGGGTCGTCGTTCAGAAGCTCTTCGACAGATTCGACAGGAGGGATCTGCTCGACCGCGGCACGATGCAGCGGCTCCAGGGGCTCGCTCTCGACTATCTGATCGTAGCGGCCCTCGCCACGCTCAAGATCGAGGCGATCGTCTCAAACCTGACTCCGTTCGTCCTGCTGATGCTGGCGGGCATCGCGTGGAACGTGTGGTGCGTCGTCTTCCTCGCGCGGCGGATGCTCCCCGACAACTGGTTCGAGCGGGGCGTGGCCGAGTTCGGCCAGTCGATGGGCGTGACGGCGACCGGCATCCTGCTCCTGAGGGTCGCGGACCCCCGGTTCGAGACCAAGGCCCCCGACGCGTTCGGCTACAAGCAGCTGCTGCACGAGCCGTTCATGGGAGGAGGGCTCTGGACGAGCACGGTGATCCCGCTCCTGTACGTCTTTCGCGCCAATCCCTGGCCGATCTGGTGGATCACGGTCGGGGCGATAGCCGTGTGGCTGGTCGTCAGATTCGTCTTCTTCCGCAGGGCGTGGGCGCCGGTGCGTGAATAGCGGGGGCGACATCGCGCGATCGGAGGAAGAGATCGGCCAGCCCCTTCGCGCACCAGCACGCCCGCCGCAACGCGCACCGGCACCCCTGCTGCATCCGTCGCAGTGACTCCGCCCGTCAATCCTGCTCCAGAACCACGAACTTCGCGGCGTCCTCGCCGCACTCCCCCGCGATCCTCGCGAAGTAGACTCCGGAGGCGACGCGGCCGGCGTCCCACGGGACAGTGTGACTGCCGGCGTCGAAGCGACGCGAGGCGACCGTCGCGACCAGACGGCCCGCGACGTCGTACACCGACAGCGTCACGGTCGACTCGACCGGAAGCTCGAACGCGAAGCGCGCTCTATCCCTGACCGGATTCGGCGCGGGCGGAGCGAGTTCGAGCGAGCCGCCGAAGGCCTCGATGTCGGCCGATGGGTCGGGCACGACGCACGCGCCCCAGCCCGAGTGCGCGGGCTCGGGTACGCTCCATACGACGTTCCCGCCGTGCTCGAAGATGTAGATCTGACCCAGCGCGCCGTCGAGCGATTCCGCCGTCCAGAAGTCCTTCCCGTCGAACCAGAGACCGCGGCACTCCGCGCTGGGAGCCGCGAAGGCGTTCCCGGGCACCTCTGCGACATCGGGCCACCCTCCCATGTCCCAGCACTTCATGACACCGGTGTCGTCGAGCGTCCACATGTACTCGCCGTCCCAGGCCATCCCCAGCACGTTCTCGTCGAAGGAGGCCGTGCCGACCTTCGAGCCGGTCGTCGTATAACGGTTCAGGTCCCACTCGTCGACGTAGAAGTAGGCGCCGTCGAAGGCGACATCGTAGAAGTAGTAGAGCGTCCAGTCGTCTATGAAGACCTCCAGGTCCCCGGTCTCGACGTCGACCCTGTAGACGCGAGGCGCAAAGGCGTCAGCGGCGTAGAGCTCTCCGTCCACCACCTCCATGCCGCAGAACCTGTAGAACTCGTACTCGAAGTAGTGGTCGACCGAGCCGTCCATCTCGAGAAAGTAGATCCTCGACAGGAACTCCTGGTTGGCCGTGAACGCGATGTAGTCGCCCTGTGCCGGGACGGCCAGCGCCAGCGCCACAAGTGCTATCGCGAGTATTCTCATGCCGGAGCCTCCCGTGTGGAAACGCCTTGGAGCGCCGATGCCCCGGTCAGGCCTCACCGGCGGCCCTCCCGATCCGAACAGGGCGACGACCGGCTGCCCGCCTCATCCGAGCAGTGCGGCTGACGGTGGCCCCCCTCATCCGAGCAGCGGGCTGGCGGCGGCCTGCCTCATCCGAGCAGCGGGCTGGCGGCGGCCCGCCCGATCCGGTCAGAGCGGTTACCGCCGGCGGCGACGCCCGATGCCGCTTTGTCTCATGATACCATGACGGCCGCCACGAGCAACGCCTCGACTGAACGATGTTCATCCCGGGTCTCCGGCGAGCGGCACGATCGGTGGTCCGTGTGCCCTGCAGAGGCTCTTCTGCGAACGACACCGTGTATGCTTGACAAACTTCTAGATGAAGAACGTTCTTGACAGAACGGCCCCGGTAGAGCAGGATTCCCGGTGAGCAGACGCCTTCACAGAGGCGCAAGAAGGAGGTGAGTTCATGAAGCGTTTGATGGCGTGGCTGAGCATCGCCGCTCTCGTCCTCGTGTTCGCGGTCGGCTGCCAGCAGGAAACGGAGGAGCCGGCCGAGCAGATGGAGGAGATGGGCGAAGAGGCAGGCGAGGCGGTCGAAGAGGCCGGAGAAGCCATGGAAGAAGGCATGGAGGAGACCGGCGAGGCCATGGAAGAGAACATGGACGAGGCCGAAGAGGAAATGACGAAGGACAGCTAGCGTCAAGGGCCATCCGTCCATCTCGCCGCGGAGCTACCACGTATGTCCCGGCGGAACGCCTGCCGGACGTAACCGACCCGACTCGCCCCCCCCTCCTCCGCGGCGCAGAGGGGCGGGACAGATCGAGTATCAGAGCCGCCCCGTAGCGATGGGGGCGGCTCTGGCGCATCATAGAGCCTGCGAATGAGAGCGCTGACAACAATAGGAGAGGCCATGCGCATCGCGAAGGGTGGCGCCGGAGCCACTTCCGACGCCGTCCGTGCGGCGCGCCCCGTGAGGCTGCTGGGCCTCTTGCTGCTGAGCGCGGTGCTCCTCGCCTCGTGCGACACGGTCTCCGGGCCCGGGAGCATCACCTACCGCACGTTCGCCATGGGTTTCACGCCCTTTCCGTACGCGAGGACGCAGATAGCCTACGAGGAGACCTGGGGCGTCATCGTCTCCGACGGTGACATGGCCGCGCTACACTACGACGGCGGCGTGCCCTGGGAGGAGGCGCTCGCCGACACCACCTATCCGACGGCCTTCCAGGACGCACTCGACTATGCCTACATCTCGGTGCCGGCGGGGCACGTGACCTATGCAGCGGTGACGCCGATCTCGATCGACAGAAACGGACTGGCGCTGCGCAGAGGCGATGTGCCCAACGAGCCGCTAGAGCCCCCCTGGAGCGGCTACTCCTTCGATCATCCCGACGTCATACAGGCCTACAAGAACCACTGCGTGCACGTGATAGAAGACCTCGACCCCGACTACTTCGCGTACGGCATCGAGGTGAACATGCTCCGCTGGCTGTCTCCGGAAGACTGGGACGCCTTCGTGACGCTGGCGGCAGACGTGTACACGAACCTGAAGGCGGCGTATCCCGACCTCCCCGTCTTCCTCACGTTCCAGGCCGACACGTTCCACGACTTCCCCTCTTCTCAGACCACCGCCATCGAGGACGTCCTGCCCTATACCGACATGGTCGCAGTGAGCGGCTATCCGTTCATGGACGGGCTCTCCGATCCGCTCGCGCTCAGGTTGGACTACTTCACGTCTCTCGCCGACCTCTCCCCCGACAAGCCGTTCGCGGTCGCCGAGACAGCGTGGCCTGCGGAACCGGTCGGCGACCCCTACTGGTTGAACATCTACGCCGACGAGGAGGCACAGCTGCAGTACCTCGAGCGGCTCGTCGAGGACTGCGACTATCTCGACGCGCGCTTCATCTGCTGGTTCTTCTCGCGGGATTACGACGAGATGTGGCAGGAGGACCTGCAGTACCTTCCGGACGCGCCTGTCTACCGGCTGTGGAGAGACACGGGACTCTACGCGGGAGACGGCTCTTCCAGGCCGTCTCTCGGTCTCTGGCTCGACCTGCTCGCGCTCACGAGAACCGCGCTCTGAGACATCGCCCGGCACGCGTCACGGGCGGAAGCGGCACCGTCGCCGGCTCACCCGTGAAGCCGCATTCCTCGCCGGCCGTCCCGCCGCGGAGTACCGTTTCCTGACCCGACGTGGTTCTAGCGGACGAGCACGATCTTCCTGACGGCGCTCTCGCGGCCCGACTCGGTCCTCACGAAGTAGATCCCGGACGGCATCTCCCGACCGGCTGAGTCCCGTCCGTCCCAGCGGACGTCGTGCCGCCCCGGCGGCAGCTCGCCCTCGGCAAGCGTCGCCACTGCGCGGCCCCGCACGTCATAGACCATTGCGCGGACGTCGCTTCTTTCCGGCAGCGTGAGGACAAGCGTGGCGGATCCACTCGTCGGGTTCGGCAACGCGGGTCCGAGCACCAGACGCGTAGCGGAGAAGTCGCCGTGCGGAACGCCCGTCCCCGTCAGATCGAGGACGGCGTACTCGCAACGCTCCACGTCCGCGTCTCCGTCGCCCTCCGGCGCCTGCCCGGCGAGCGCCCCTCCGTCCGGCGTCTCGTAGGCGCACGCCGCCACCAGGATGGAGTCGGGGACCGAGCCGAAGAGCGACCCGAGATCGAGCGCCCCCTCGACGTACTGTCCGGCGGCGTTGACCGCCGATGCGGACGAGACCACGCTCTCGGTGTCGTCAAACCAGCCGCTCCAGCCGTTCGACTCCTCCTCGGCAAGGAAGTACTCCCAGCCGGCGGCCGTGCCCGTCTTGGACCACGGAGCGCTCCGCGAGCCTCCCGGATCTCGGTCCACGAACAGGAAATGGTCGTTCCCGCCTCCGGCGCCGTCGGTCGCCAGGTAGAGCCACGTCCCGTCGAAGTCCCAGTAAAGGTCCAGGAGCGCGCCCGACGCCGCCATCTCGGCCTCGGCGTCGAGCGACCCGTCCATCTCGTAGGTCGTGCCCGGCGAGCCCCCGGACACCGCAACGTACCAGTCGGCTCCCCCGTTGTTGTCCCAGTTGCCGGCGCCGTCGTTGAAGGCGAAGTCGACCGATGTCGCGGCGGAAGGAACCGAGTAAGTGTAGCGCCACGCCTCCTCTCCCGCATCCCAGGTCATCGCCGGGTCGGGCGAGATGACGTCCTGCCAGTCGCTGTGGCCGACGTGGATATGGACCGGGTCGGTGGACGGATCGAGCACCTGCCGGCAGTCGAGGTCGTAGTAGATCGTGACGTCGGACCCCGCCTCGGGCTCCACCGGGCTCCACCAGACGCAAGTGTCGGCGGGCGCGCCGCCGCCGCTACCGACCCACACGTGCTGTATCGGCGAGCGCTTGACGTACCCGAGGCTGTCTTCGGCCTCGACGTAGTAGTCGAGCAGCTCGTCCTCGAAGCCCGTCATGTGCGCGTAGTACTGGTCCGCGATGTAGTCGGGCATGACCGTGAAATCGATCGAAGGGTCGCCGTGGAAATTCCCCGCGGGGAAGTCGCGGTATGTCATCGGCATCGTCTGCCAGGTCCCTACACCGGCGCCGCCGGCGTAGGTCTCGTTCACGTCGGTCGCCGTGTCGTTCTCGCCGTCGTCATCGACCCGATACTTGAGGTCGACCCTCGCCAGGCCCGACACGTCGTAAGCGAACGTCCACACGTAGAAGTCCTGGCTCATGGGCGCCCCGGCGCCGCCCGGGTAGCCCCACAGCGAGCCGCCGCCGTACCCGCCGGGATTCCACGGAAGCCGCTGAGGCAGCCAGACCGTGGGCGGCACGGCGTCGCTGCCGCCGGCGACCACCCCATCGGCCTGCGCAACCGCCTCGTTGCAGGCGAGCGTCGGCTTGATCTCCATGTCGAGCGAGGTCCCGTAGTACATGTAGCCGCTCTCGTAGCCCGCCAGCAGGAAGTGCCACGCCCTCTCGACGGCGTCGGCCCCGAGCGAAGGTTTCTGGATCATGGCGGGATCGGCGGGGCCCTGAATTGCCTCGGCCGTCTCCACGCGGTTCTGCGCGGCCGTCAGCACCGCCCAGTTGCGCTCGTCCTCCGCCCATCCGCCGGGTATGTCGAACCCGCCGGCGCCGTCGTGCAGAGGCCAGTTCCAGTTGATGAACTGTGGGCTCCCGAAATCGCCGTCGGCGTTCACCCAGCCGCCGTCCTCAACGTGCACGATGTCAGTGGGGTCGACGGGGTGATCTGCCAGGTACTCCGCGACCGTGGTCGGCTCGTAGCCCTGGTCCTCGGCGGCGTGACAGAATTGCGTCACGTTCTCGTACCAGTAGGAGTAGCCGCCCGACCAGGCGTTGTCGCCGTCGTGGGCGAAGAGGATGAGCATCGGATGGTCGGGATCGTTGTACGAAGCGATGGCGTCGATCTGGTCGGTGCCGAACATCCCGTAGCCCTCGTTCCAGGACATCGCGTTGGCCGCGGGAACGACGACGATCTTCGACTCCTCGCCCGTGTCGGGATCGACGTACCGCGCGTAGTGCGGCCGGAAGCCGTACGGCGGCGGCACCTTCACGGTCACGCCGCGGGGGATGTACTGGTCGTAGTAGTAGCCCTGCGCGGGGTTCACCTGGTCGGCCCTGTTGGGCGGGTCGCAGTTGTCCTGATTGGCGTGGTACGGGTAATCCTCGCATGCCCTCGCGATGTGGAGGTCCGGCACGATCGACCACTCGATCCCCTCCTCCACGAGGACGGGGATCAGCCGCTCCGAGAAACAGGTCTCGGCCGGGAAGAAGCCGGCCGAGTAGTCCGAGTCGCCCCACGCCTGAGGATATGCCGCCTTCTGGACCTGGATCTCCTTCCGGAAGGCGTTCTCGTCCATGAGGGGGTTGACGCCGTGGTGGGCCCCCACGAGGACCATGTCGCATCTCGTCCTGCCGCCCGACGTCGTCCAGCCCCTCGCCTCCCTGTAGTGACTGTACCAGTCCGGCGCGTAGACCCCGCCGTTCCACCCGTTGTCGGCCAGGCTCGTTACGTTCTCGATGAGCGCGTTCGCGAAGCTGACCTGCGCGCCCGCGTCGGGGATGTCGAGGATCGAGCTTATGGCGTCGCGCGGATACCACTGGTAGTCGCCGATCCGGTCGGCCTTTCCGAAGATCGCCGCCTCGTCGTTCTCCGAATGGCCGAGCGCGATCGTCTCGTAGGCCTTCTCGTACTCGCCCGGCGTCCAGGTCGACTCGTCGGGCCAGTAGATCGGCTGGTGCATGTGCCAGAGATAGGTGGTGTGTATCGGCGCGGCGTCTATGGCCGCCGGAAGGAAGAGAACAAGACATGCCAGCGCGAGCGCCGGAGCGCGTCTTCCGTGCCACTGTGAGTGCATCGTATACCCCTCTACTGCGCCGTCGGGTTATCTGCCTATCTTTACTAGTTTAGCATTTAGAACCCGCTGGCGAAAGGGGCGCCGATGCTATCCGCCTCTGTGCCGTACGATCTCGCCCTCGATCAGGTAGATCACGTCCTCGGCGATGTTCGTTGCGTGGTCGCCGATCCTCTCGAGGTTCTGCGCGACCTTGAGCAGCCGGATGAGACTCTGCATCTGCTCCGGGTGTTCCCGTATGGCGGCCTGCACTTCAGGGTACATCTGCGCGTCTATCGCGTCGACCTCGTCGTCGGCTTCCAGCACCGAGCGCGCCAGAAGAGAATCGCTCTCGACGAGAGCGTCCAGGCTGTTACGCAGCATCTCCTGCACCTTCACTGCCATGCCGTGCAGGTCGTACGGGATGACCAGTTCCTTCTCCTGCGCGACGTGGACGCTCTGCTGCGCGCAGTTCTTCGCCAGGTCGCCGATTCGCTCCAGGTCGTTGTTCATCTTCAGGACTGTGACGATGTATCTCAGGTCCTGCGCGACCGGCTGGTGGAGAGCCAGAGTCTTCAGGCATTCCTCCTCCACCTCGACCTCCATGTCATCGATCTCCTGGTCGAGATCTATCACGGAAACGGCCAGCTCCGGCCTGCGCTCAATGATCGACGTCGCCGCGTTCCTGACCGACTCCTCCACGCGCGTGGCGAGCGTTGATATCAGCCGCCTCAGCTTGTCGATCTCTCCCTGCAGGATGAGCGTCATGCTGGTTCCTCCGAGCCCCGGGACTAGCCGAACCGCCCGGTGATGTAGTCCTGTGTCCGTTTCTCCCTGGGGTTCTGGAATATGTCCTCGGTCGGACCGAACTCGACGATGTACCCCTTGTAGAAGAAGGCCGTGAAGTCAGATACGCGCGCGGCCTGCTGCATGTTATGAGTCACGAGAACCACGGTGTACTTGTCCTTGAGTATCTCTACGAGCTCTTCGATCTTGTTCGTGGCGACCGGATCGATCGCCGAGCACGGTTCGTCCATGAGCAGGAGCTCGGGTTCCACGGCGATCGCCCTTGCGATGCACAGCCTCTGCTGCTGCCCGCCTGACAGCGCCGTCGCCGGCTCGTCCAGCTTGTTCGCCACCTCGTCCCAGAGCGCGGCCCGCTTCAGCGCGTCCTCGACTCTGTCGCCCACCTCCTTGCGGCTGGCCCGGTAGTGCAGCCTGACGCCGTAGGCGACGTTCTCGAATATCGACATGGGGAACGGCGTGGGGCGCTGAAAAATCATGCCGACGCGCTTCCTCAACTCGAGCAGATTCGTGTTCGGCGCCAGGATGTCGCGACCGTCGAGCCACACCTCCCCTAGAGCGCGGTGGTCGCGGTAGAGCTCGTAGATGCGGTTGTACACTCTGATGTGCGTCGACTTGCCGCAGCCCGACGGTCCGATAATGGCGGTGACCCGGAGAGCGGGTATGTCGATGTTGTTCTCGAAGAGAGCCTGAT
>WJLY01000279.1 GCA_014728245.1 Candidatus Effluviviaceae Genus IV sp. | reverse complement strand
CCACTGGGTCCTTTCTCAGCTTCGTCCTACTGCAGACTCGGGCCTACCTTGATGATCTCCTGCCCCGTTTCCTCATCAATCGTCCAGCTGTAATCGGCAGGATCGTTGAAGGCGACTTTCTCGAAGAGGTCGATGATGTCCTCAGATGAGAGGTAGTACGCCCCCTGCTGCCTCTGCCTATCGGACGCGAAGAGAACGCCGTCCCAGCCAGCATGCTCACGTAGGAGCGGGACGAAGACAAAGCTATGGACAATCTGATTGCAGACGTATCGCACGGTCTGGATCTCGTGGGTCACAGTCCCCATGTCGTACAGCCGCGAGATCTTATGCGCGTTCTGGTACGTCACGCGTGTTCCGGTCGGTGGGTGGAGTGCGACCCTCATCTCACGTGCCGGTATCTCATCCGATATCTTGCGCGCCTCGATCATCTTCCGAATCATGTAGAAGCCGAGCATCACATGGAGTTCGATGCGGGCCAGCGAGGCGCTCTGCCAGCGCTTCTGCTCCATCCTACGTCTCAGATCGCGGGCCATGTAGAACAGCTCACGCTTCCAGTAGCTCGACTCCCAGATCACTATCACTACTCCTCTTGGCGACGCCTAACGAATCGCGTATCAGCCGCAGCCGGCGATGGCGCGAGCGCTGCCGGCCGTCAGGCCGCACGCAGCGCGAGTGACTGAGCCGGATGGCGGCTGCATGCGCTAGTTAGATGGCTGCGCCTGCCGGGCATCGTGTGACCAAGTTCCACGCCACGGCCGAATCCGCAGGTCGATCGAGTCTCCTTCAGCCTGGGCACGAGCCAGAGGATCAGGTCGTACGTCTTCGGAACAACCTGCATCACATCGGCCATGCCGGGCTCTCGTGTCAGACTCCCGCTCGCCCACACCCCACAACCCCGCCCATGCCAGGGTCAAAGGGGTAAAGGGTCAAGGGTCAACGGTCCTGGCAACACGAAATCCGCCGTGGGAGCCGGGGCCGGGGGGGGGAGTGATCCGGGACGCGCACCGCAGGTAGTAGTCGGTGTAGGTCCAGGAGCCGCCGCGAAACACGCGGTAGGGACCGCTCTCCTCGCCGGCCGGGTTGGTCTCGCTGCCTGTGCCCAGATCGCACTCGTGCCAGTCGTTGCACCACTCCCACACGTTCCCCGCCATGTCCGACAGGCCAAGTGCCGCTGGAGCGTCAGGGTAGCTGCCCACCGGAGATGTCCAGCCAACACAGCAATCGCCAGATCCGTAGTAGTCGTAGAAGTTCGCCCGGCTGCAGTCCGGAGCCTCATCGCCCCACGGGTAGATCCGATCGTCATTGTACTGCGCCGCGTACTCCCACTCCGCATCCGTAGGAAGACGATACCCCTCGGCTCCATACGGATCGTGACCGTTGCAGAGCCAGCCACCGCTGTGTTGGTAGGCACGGGACAGCGGAGGATCCTGCATGAGACTGAGCCAGTCGCAGTAGCGCGCCGCGCCGTACCATGTGACTTCCTTGACCGGATGGTCTGAGGCGTCGTATCCCCCTGGATAGGCGTTCTGTGCATAGTTCGAGGGTGACTCGCGAAGGTAGAACGTCCCGGTCCCGCTGTTGAACTGGATCTCGCAGTCGCTATCGTCCAGATCAAGGAGCTGCACAGTGCTTCCATCCATCGCATCCCTGACCGAGGACGTCGTCGCCGTCACGTACCCGTTGTCGTACGCCCACTGCACAGCTTCCATGTACTCCTGGTTCGTCACCTCATGCTGCCCGAGGTAGAAGTCGTTCGTCAGGGTCACCTCGCGCTCGTCCACGCCGCAGTCGGCCACGCCGTCGCCCATGGTGAAGATGCCTGCGGGCACCACCACCATGTCCGGAACCGTGACTTGGAAGAACGTGATGCTGTCCACCGTCGCGACGGAGAACTGGGTGGTTGTGGCGCCTTCGTGCACGCGCATCGTCCATCCACCCTGGCAGAGCGACGGCAGAAGGAGCAGTGGCAGTATCGCGATGACCGCCATGTGTCGTCTCATGTGGTGCCTCCCCTTGCAGTCAGTACGTTGTGCTGCGGATCCACTCAGCAGAAGCCGCCTTCCCAAGTGACTCTCACCGAAGGAGCAGCATCTTGCGGCTCTCTTCAACTCCCGGAGCCGTCAGCGTGTAGAAGTACACACCGCTTGAGACCGACCTGCCCGAATCGTCGAGAGCATCCCAAGCGATGCTGTGGCGACCTGCGGGCCGCTCCGCGTCCAGGAGCGTCCGGACCAGTCGCCCGTTCACCGAGTAGATCCGAACCTGTGCCCGACCCCCTTGCGGCAGCTCGTACGCTATCCGCGTCTCCGGGGAGAACGGGTTCGGCTGGTTCTGGAACAGGTGCAGCGCACGGACAACGTCGTCGGGCAGGTCGGTGTCATCCACGCCGGTCCATGCGTCCAGGTCGAAGTCGATTCGGACGATCCGTGCCAGTTCGTACACGTCGGTGGCTCCGGTTGTGACAACCTGAAGCGTGTCACCGGCGAAGACCAGGTCCTGAATGTCACCCAGCTCATAGGCGTGCCCTTGACCGCCGACCAGCCGCACCGCAAGATGCGCCGCCGCGGCGGGGGATGGCGAAAAGGCACAGACCAGCAGGACCACTCCGGCGGCGAGCAATGAGCCCGCAGCACATCTGCGTGGCACTCCTCTCATGATGCACTCCTTGTCTGTGTGAGGATCTGCGGACTCTCCTTCTGCGTAGCCACGCCCATGCACTCCTATCTCATCAAATGGCGAAACATCTATCCTGCCTTGTGGCGCAGCCATCTAACGAATCGCGCATCAGCCGCAGCCGGCGATGGCGCGAGCCTTGCCGCCGAAGGCGCATGCAAGGCGAGTGACAGCGCTAGGATGTCGGCTGCATGCGCTAGTTAGATGGCGCCCGAACAATGTCCAGCGTCACAAAACCCTACGGCCGAGCGCGACGACCAACGAGACCATGCAGCCCACCCATGGGACACAGGTGCTCATCCAGCAAACGGAGT
>WJLY01000278.1 GCA_014728245.1 Candidatus Effluviviaceae Genus IV sp. | reverse complement strand
TTGCTGTCCTGACGACGCTCCCCCGCGCAGCGCTCAGGCCCCGCGCTCGGCCGGCAGCGCCCGTCGCCGCTCCCGGAGCGGCCTCGCTGCGGGCGGCGCCGCTGAGTTCCCCTACTTGCCCCGCGCCACCAGCACTTCCTTGATCGTGTCCTTGAGCTCGGTGAGATCGGACGACTTGACCACGTACGCGTCCGCCATCCAGGACGCGAAGTCCTGCTTGTACGTTGAGTATGCCGAGTTCAGAACGACCGGCAGGTCTCTCCGCTTCTCCATGATCGTTCGCAGGCAGTCGATGCCGTCCATTCCCTCCAGCCTGATGTCGAGGACGACGAGGTCGATGTCCTCGCCGTCGATCAGCTCGAGGGCCTCCTCCCCGCTCTCCGCCGTGACGACCTCGTACCCCTCCCGCTTGAGCTCGGTCTCGTAGAGCTTTCTTATGTTCTTCTCATCGTCCACGACAAGCACCTTCATCTCACTCTCCTCCACCGGCGTCCGCCGCCTTCTCTGCACCGTAGACCTTCTTCTGCTCGGTTTCGCTCGTGCTCCTGACGATCGGTATCGACACGTCGAATCTGGTTCCCTTCCCGACCTCGCTCATTACCTCTATGTCGCCGCCGTGATTGTCGATGATCCTCTTCGTGACCGCCAGCCCGAGTCCTGAACCGCTCTGCCTTGTCGTGAAGAAGGGCACGAAGAGCTTGTTCATCACGTCGCCCGGGATTCCCGGACCGGTGTCCTCTATACCGACCACGATGCTCCCGCCCTTCTGCGTCGTCGTTACCTCTATCGTGCCGCCCTCGGGCATGGCCTGTATCGAGTTGTTGATGATGTTCAGGAACGCCTGCTTGAGCTGATTGGCGTCGCCCATCGTCTCCGGCAGGCCGGGAGCGAGTTCTCCCACCAGCCTCACCTGCGAGGACAGAATGCCGTGAGAGAGAAGCTTGCGCACGTCGCGGAGTATCTGGTTGATGTCGACCGGCGCCAGTGACGGCACAAGGTGCCTCTCGAGCGTAAGCTGCTCCCTCAGGATCTGCTCGAGCCTCGTAACCTCCTCCAGAATGATCCCCGTGTACTCGCGCCTGGGGTCGTCGTGCTCCATCTCGTCGTGAAGCTGCCTCGCGAAACCTCCGACCGCGAGCAGCGGGTTCCTGATCTCGTGGGCAACGTTGGCGGCCATCTGTCCGATCCCGGTGAGCTGCTCCACCTCCCTGAGCTGCTTCTGCAGCTTCACCCTGTCGGTAACGTCCTTGATGTACTGTATGGCCTGGACCGTCTCTCCGCGGTCGTCCTTCACGGGAAACGTATAGACGTCGACCCCGGTCCGGTGATACCCCGAGGTCAGCTCGAGGCGCGAGACCATCGAAGGCTTGCCCTGGGCGAACGTCTCGTGTGCGGGGCACAGCTCGCAGGCGCGGTCTCCCCTGCAATAGACCTCGTAGCACGGCCTGCCGACGAGCTCCTTCGGCTCCCGCCCCAGGAACGACGCCTCCGCCTTGTTCACGGCGACGATCCGGAAGTCGCGGTCCACGATGATGAGCCCGTCCGTGATGCCGTCGAAGATGGCCTGCAGCTGTCGCTTGCTCCGAAGCACGTCGGAGTCGGCTCCCAGGAGCCGTCTCCTGCGACCTCTGAAGATGAGCCAGCCCGCGAGGACCCCCAGCCCGACGGAGCCTGCGAGCCACGGCAACGCGTGAGGACCTGGAAACTGCGCAACGACCACTGCCTGCAAGCTCCCCGACTGAGACGCGGCAATGCGGGTCCGCAAACGGGCCCGGACGGCCCACCCGTGAACGCGGTCATGGTAGTGCCGCGATGCACGGGTGTCAAGGTCGATCGCCCCTATTCTAGGGCATTCCCGGCCGCGAGAGGAAGCCCCGCCGACAAGTTGAGCTTGACCGGAAGACCCGCGAAACCTATCCTGCCGTAGAACATCCAACCCGGCATGGTGTTTCCGGAGGCCCCGCTACCGTCCTCCTCCGGACCACGTGGCGGCGCGCCTTCCGCGCGCATTGCGGTTCTCGAGAGGAGGCAGTCCATGGGCTGGGAGACAACCATTCCCCACACGTCGGTGACGTTGCTGCAGGTAGTGACCGCAGCAGCGGTGCTTGTCGTCGGCCTGATCATAGCCAGGATCGTCGTGGGCGTCTTCAAGCGCTCGCTCAGAAGCTCGAAGCTGTCCGACGTACTGGTGGAGTTTCTGGGCAGGTTCTTCGGAATCCTGCTGTACATACTGGTCATCCTCGTCGTGCTCTCTACGCTCGGAGTGACGGTCGGCTCCATTCTGCTCAGCCTCTCCGCGGTCGTGGGCCTGATACTGGGCTTCGGCATGCAGGACACGGTCAACAATGTCGCCTCCGGGACCTGGATCGCCGCCCTCCGCCCGATCGACATCGGGGAGTACGTGACGATCAACGGCATGTCCGGAACGGTCAAGGCCGTCGGGATCATGGCCACCGAGCTGGTTACGCCCGACAATCAGTTCATCACGATTCCGAACGCGCAGGTCTGGGGCAGCCCGATTGTCAACGTCACGAGAATGCCGACGCGACGCGTCGACGTATCGGTCGGAATCGCCTACGGCGACAACATCGAAGACGCCGTCAAGGTGGCGATGGACCTCATGGAGAAGCACGGGCTGGTGCTCGACGACCCGGCCCCGGCCGTGCTCGTCAGCGAGCTGGCGGACTCCTCGGTCAACCTGGTACTGAGGCCGTGGACCAAGACGGGCGACTTCTGGACGGTCAGGGGCGACCTCACGAAGGCGATCTACGACGCGCTCCCGAAGGCGGGGCTCTCCATACCTTTCCCGCAGGTAGACGTGCATCTGCTCAAGGAGAAGAGACCGGTCATCTCCGGAAGGTCTCACATCGGGCGAGGC
>WJLY01000277.1 GCA_014728245.1 Candidatus Effluviviaceae Genus IV sp. | reverse complement strand
GCCTGCGGCATAGGCGTCGTCCTGACGTTCGCGCCCGGCTGGGGAAAGGGCGCCGAGGAGTTCAGGATCCGCGAGGTCGACGTCCGGGGCGCCGTCGTTCTCACGCCGGGAGAGGTGAAGCAGCTCTGCGGCGTGACGGAGGGAGAGAGCCTGCTCTCGCTCGACGTCACCGAGGTGGAGGAGGCTGCGGCCGGGTCGCCGCGCGTGGCGAGGGCCCAGGCCACGAGACTCCTGCCGGACCGGGTTCTCATACGACTCGTAGAGAAGGAGCCTCTGGCTCTCGTGAAGACCGCGAACGGGCTCATCGAAGTGGCGGGCGACCTCATGGTCCTCCCGCCGGCTAGCAGGACTCCGCTCGTCGACCTGCCCGTCGTGACGGGCGCGGACTGTGAACTCAGCGAGGGCGAGCGCGTGGAAGATCCGGAGCTCGCCTCGGTCATCGAGCTTCTGGGAAGGGCGCGCGCCGTGTCGCGCGAGCTTTGGATGGAGATGTCGGAGATAAGAATTGCGCCGGGGTCGGGTCTGGTCATCTACACGGTAGCCGACGGGGCAGAGATCAGGGTTGGCTCCGGTGCACTGGACGAAGACGGACTTGAGCGCCTCGCGATGGTCCTCCGGGACATCGAGCTGTCGGGGCTCGAGGCCGAGTCGATAGATCTGCGTTTCAGAGAGCAGGCGGTGGTCCGGTTCGAGTCCGGCGCCGCCGGTGGGCGAGTGTAGGAGGAGGCTTTCTCGTGAGGAAGAGCGAGATCCTGGTCGGTCTGGACCTCGGCACAAGCAGGGTCAAGGTGGTCGTCGCCGACCTCTCCGAGCGCGGCGCACCCGAGATCCTGGGCGCCGGGGAGAGCGTCGCCAGGGGGATCGAGGCCGGCGTCGTAGTGAACATGGACATGGCCTCCGCGTCGATCCGCGAGGCCGTCGAGGCCGCCGAGGACAGCGCCGACGTGGAGATCGGCCGCGTGTCGATCTCTATCGACGGAGAGCACATCAAGGGCATCGACAGCAGGGGCGTCATCGCGGTTTCGCGCTCGGGGGGCGAGATCACCAAGGGCGAGGTCGACACCGTGCTCGAGGCCGCCAAGACGCTGGCGCTCCCTGTCGGCCGTGCCATCGTCGACGTTCTGCCGCAGGAGTTCTTCGTTGACGGCCAGCGCGGCATCCGGACGCCGATAGGCATGTCGGGGGTCCGCCTCGGCTCCAAGGTGCACATCGTCACGGCCTCCCAGCAGGCCGTGGACAATGTCATCAGGGCCGTACGGAAGGTGGGCCTGAGGACCGACGGGATCACGCTTCGTCCGCTGGCGGCGAGCCTGGCCTCCGTGTCGCCCGACGAGAAGGAGCTTGGGACGCTCGTCGTGAACCTCGGTGCCGGGACCACGGGGCTCGTGCTCTACCAGGCGGGGGCCGTCCGGCACACGGCGAGCATCGGCTGGGGCGCGTCGAGCATCACGAACGACATCGCCGTCGGGCTCCGGGTGCCGCTCTCACGGGCGGAGCAGCTCAAGATGGAGCATGGCTGCGCGCTTGTTTCCGCGGCGGGCGACGACCCGATCGAGATCCCGACCGTCGGGGGAGGGCCTCCGCGCGAGAGCTCGAAGCAGATCCTCGCCGCAGTGATCGAGCCGAGGGTCGGAGAGATCTTCGAGCTGGTGGCGAACGAACTCAAGAGCACCGAGTACTCGAACGTCGTGCCCGCCGGCGTGGTGCTGACCGGAGGCGGGGCAAGGCTCGAGCACGTGGCCGAGCTTGCGGAGCAGTTCTTCGGGACGCCGGCGAGGGTCGGGCTGCCGGACAGAGTGTCCGGGAGCTTCGACGCGGTCGCCGATCCGGCCTACGCGGCGGCGGTCGGCACCGTCGTCGCGACAGCCGAGACCTCTGGCGGCGGGAGGTATCGCGGCGAGATGCCGCTCGCGGGGACGGTTCAGAGAGTTCGGCAACTGGTCGATCGTTTTCTGTGAGAGAAGAGCATCGGGCCCATCGGGAGTCGCCGGGGGCCTGAGAGGATACTGGTCATAAGAGCACGGGGAGTGAAGCGATATGACGAAGAAGGCAGGCCGTAGAACACAGAGGCGCGGTTCCCGCCGTCGCGGTGGGGGGTCGCAGGAGGTTACGGGCATGAAGCTTCAGCTCGAGTTCGAGCCCGAGCAGTCCGCGAAGATCAAGGTCGTGGGCGTTGGTGGCGCAGGCGGGAACGCCGTCAACCGGATGATCGAGTCGGGCTTCACCGGCGTCGATTTCGTCGCCGTGAACACCGACTCTCAGGCGCTGGGTTGCTGCCTCGCCCCCGACCAGGTCCAGGTGGGGAAGGAGCTGACTCACGGCCTGGGATCCGGCGGCAATCCCGAGATAGGCAGACGCGCCCTCGAGGAGGACGCGGAGGCCGTGGGGCAGATGCTCAAGGGCGCCGACATGGTCTTCATCGCCGCCGGCATGGGCGGAGGGACCGGCACCGGAGGCGCGCCGGTCGTCGCCAAGATGGCCAGGAACATGGGCGCGCTGGTCGTCGCCGTCGTCTCGAAGCCGTTCCTTTTCGAGGGGCAGTACAGAATGCGCCAGGCGGTTGAGGGCCTTCAGAAGCTGCGGGAGGAGGTCGATACGTCGATCGTCATCCCGAACCAGCGGCTTCTTGCCGTGGCGAGCAAGGACACTCCTATCCGCGAGGCTTTCAGGATCGCCGACGAGGTCCTGCTCAGGGCGACCAAGGGTGTCTCGGATCTCATCATGGTCCCGGGCCTCGTCAACCTGGACTTCGCCGACGTCAGGTCGGTCATGACCGGAATGGGCGACGCGGTGATGGGAACGGGAGTGGCCGGCGGCAAGAACAGGTCGGTCGAGGCGGCGCAGCAGGCCATCTCGAGCCCTCTCCTCGAGGACCAGAGCATCGTCGGCGCAGCGGGAGTGCTCGTCAACGTGACGGGCGGGCCGGACCTGACGCTGCATGAGATCAACGAGGCGGCGATGATAATCAACGACGCCATAGGCGCGGAGACCAACATGATCTTCGGCGCTGTGATAGACGAAGACCTGAACGATGAGGTGATGATCACGGTTATCGCCACCGGCATAAATGCTGAGAGGAAGAGGGCGCGGCCTAAGCCCGAGCCCGAGAGCCGGGCGGAGAGCTCGAAGCTCCGGCAGAGGCGGGAGGTCAACGACCCGCCTCCCGCGCGCGCTCCGGAGCCCGAGGCGCCGGCGAGGAACGTGCTTGTGGCTCGCTCGTCCCGGCGCCGTTCGAGGCGGGACCTGGAGATACCGACGTTCCTCAGAAGACAGATGGACTAGAGCCTGCAAACGCCGCGGCGGACTCTACCGTGTGTGTCCGCCCGGCGGCCGGACCAGACGCCCCGTCGGCCGGAGCGGGAAGGAGGTTGCATGTCTCTCTTCACCAAGCTCTTCGGGCTCGGTGAAAGCGATCACTACAACAAGGGCATCGAGTACTACAACCGCGGCGAGTACGACAAGGCAGTCGTCGAGTTCGAACAGGTGATCGCCACCATCAAGGACAAGTCCGACCCGTATTACCAGTTGGGCATGTTCTACGCGGCCGAGACTCACGCTCATCTCGGGTTCGCCTTCTACAAGCAGGACGATCTCGAGCGCGCGGAACAGCAGTTCCGGAAGGCGATAGAGGAGAACGCCAGATACCCCGATCTCCACTACCACCTGGGCGTGATCTACGAGAGGCAGGGTAGGCACGAGGACGCCATCAGGGAGCTTCGCAAGGCGGTCGAGATCAACCCGGAGTACATGGAGGCGTACTGTCAGCTTGCGATCTCTCTGGCGGAATCGGGCAACCGCGACGACGCGGTGAAGGCCTTCGAGAAGGCCACCAGGTTCGGGTTGTCCTTGCCGGTGCCCGACACGCAGCACCTGGCGGAGGCCTGCGAGAAGCTGCTGCAGCCGCCGTACTCGGAGCTCCGTGAGGCCACCCTCGCCAAGGAGGAGTTCCGGGGCCTGGTGAACGAAGCCATCTCGGCGTACAACGCGGGACGGCTCGAGGACGCGGTTGAGGGCCTGAAGAAGGCCGTGGCTCTCAAGCCGTCCTATCCGGACATACGGTGCAGGCTGGCGATCGCCTACGGCGAGACGGGCAGATACGAGGAGGCGGTCTCCGAGCTGGATCGGGCTCTGGAGATAAACCCCGCCTACGTCGACGCGCTGTTCTACCGCGGCGTCTACCTCCTGAAGCTCGGGAAGTACCGCGACGCGTGCGAGACGCTGAAGCGAGGCGTGGAGCTCAAGTCCGACTACTGGGACCTCCGGTGCTATCTCGGCATCGCCTACTTCAAGCGCGGCATGTTCGAGGACGCCGGAGAGCAATTCAGACGTGTGACCGAGTCGTGTCCGTTCTACGCGCTCGCTCACTACTACCTCGGGATGACCGACCTGTCGAGCGGCCACACCGAGGAGGCCGTCAAGGCGTTCAAGGTCGCGTTCGACGACCCCAGGTTCTGGCGCGAGAGGCCGGGGGAATCGGCCGACATAATGCTCGAGAGCGGCGACTACGACGCCGCCATCGAACGCTACAAGACGGCGCTGGCGCAGCACCCCGACTACGCGGACCTGCACTGCGGGCTGGGCGCGGCCTACATGGCCAGGGGGAAATACGGGGAAGCGGAGGCCGAGCTTCTGAGAGCCATCGAGATAAACGGCGACTACGCGGAGGCCCACGTCCATCTCGGCCGGGCCAGGGCGTGTCTGGGAAAGGAAGACGAGGCGATCGCGCATCTGGAGAAGGCCCTTACCCTGCGTCCCGGGTACGCCGATCTGCACAGGGAGCTGGCGGACCGCTACATAGCGAACGAGAGGTACAACGAGGCCATAGGAGAGCTCGAGAGGGCCGTAGAGATAAACGCCAGCTTTGTCGAGGCCAGGCTCACGCTCGGCCTCACATACAGGCGCGTCGATCGCAGCGACGAGGCGGACGAGCAGTTCAGGAGCGTCCTGGAGCTGGATCCGCGGAACCCGATCGCCCGGGCCGAGCTTACCGACCTGACGCCGGGTCACAGGGAGCTTCGGAAGATGCACGCGTGACGAAGAGGACGGGAAGCGAGACCGGCGCCGGACGAGAGCAGATACTGCGCCGCGAGGACTGGCTGATAGGCAGGCCCGACGCGGCGCACGCGCCCGCCGACTCGCTGACAGTCGCCATGTGCTACCCGGAGACCTACGGCCTCGGGATGAGCAATCTCGGCTTCCAGACGGCCTTCCGAAGCTTCGCCGAGCACCCGCGCGTTCATTGCGAGCGCGCGTTTTTCGACGCACCGCGGGCGAGCGACGAAGGACCGCGGCGACCTCCCGGGATGCCCGAGCCCGCCAACGAGGAGGCCTCGATGGGGGAGGGTGCGGCGGGCCGTGGAGTCCCCGAGGGCGCGGAGTCCGTCGCCGCGGCGGGCGGCGGGTCGAGCCTCGAGACCGGAACGCCGCTGTGCGACTTCGACCTCCTGGCCTTCTCGGTGTCCTACGAGAGCGACTACGTGGGGCTCGCCCGGATGCTGGCCGCGGCCGGCGTGCCTGTTTTGGCCTCGGACAGGAGCCGGGACGACCCGATCGTGATCATGGGCGGCATCTGCGCCCTGATGAACCCTGAGCCCGTCGCCCATTTCCTCGACGCCGTCGCGGTCGGCGACGCGCGGAGGCTCTGCCCGGTCATCGCGGACTCGCTGCTCGAGAGCCGGGAGTCGGACCGGGACGCGCGACTGTCGGCGCTCGCCGGGCTTGCGGGCCTCTACGTCCCGTCGCTCTACGATGTCGAACGTGACGGCGACGGGCGCGTCACCGGGTTCAGCCCCCGGAGGGGCGCGCCTCTCCCCGTCGTCGCGGCATGGTGCGACACCTCCGCGGCGGCTGAGACCTGTGTCGTATCCAGCGACGCGCACTTCGGCGACACTTTTCTCACGGAGCTGTCGACCGGATGCGCGAGGCGCTGCAAGTACTGCGCCGCCGGACACGTCTACCACCCCGCGCGGTTCCACGACGCGTCCGGCGTCGCCGACCGCGTCCGGGAGCTTCCGAATTCCGTCAGAAGGGTCGGACTGGTGTCGGCGGCGCTCGCCGACCACCCCGGCGCCGTCGACCTCCTCGAGGACCTGATCGACGTGGGTGCCGAGGTCACCATCTCCTCTGTGCACGCCGACAGGGTCGACGAACGGCTGGCCGGCTTGCTGGCCGGAGCGGGCGCGCGCACCGTCACGCTCGCGCCCGAGACGGGAAGCGAGCGCCTGAGGGGCCTGATCGGCAAGCCGGTGGCTGATGACGTTCTGCTGTCCGCCGCGCGTACGCTGGGAGAGGCCGGGATCGAGACGCTCAAGCTCTACTTCATGGTCGGGTTGCCGGGGGAGGACGAGCGCGACGTAGAGGGTATACCGGTTCTGGCGCGCGACCTGCTCGCGGCGTTCACTTCGAAGAACGCCGCGGGAAGAATGACGGTCGGGATCTCGGCGTTCGTTCCCAAGCCGAGGACGCCGTTCCAGTGGCTTCCGATGGAGCGCGAGGAGCTGCTCAGGGGCAAGCTGGCGCGGCTGAGGAGAGCTCTAGCGGCCGGGGGCAGAGTGGCGGTCACGACCGCCGGGCCCCGCGAGGCGCGGCGTGAAGGCGTGCTCGCGAGGGGAGGGAGAGAGCTCTCCGGGCCGCTTCTAGTGCACGCGATCGAGGGCGTTCCCTGGAGGGCCGCGCTTCGAAGGAAGGGCGTTGAGCCCGGGGACATCGTCGACCGGTTGAGAGATCCGGAGGAGGTGTTCCCGTGGGAGATCATAGAGCTGGGCGTGCCCAGAGCGAAGCTCCTGGCTTCGCTCAGGGAGACCGGAGCTCTCTATGACCTGTGAGAGGAGAAGTGGCGGCGGTCACAACCGTACCGTGAACGGCAGAGGCCGTCCGGCTCGCGCCCTCAGCCGTCGGCGCGCGAGGCGTACGACTCTCCGTCCTCGACCTCCCCGGCCTGAGCCGCCTCTTCTTCGGCAGCGGTCCCGGTGTCGGCCTTATCTTCGTCCGCGATCGCGTCTCTGACCGCGGAGAGAAGCTCGGGGAGTGAGTAGGGCTTCTGGAGGAAACGATAGCCCTTCTCCTCGATCATCGGCCACTGGGACTTCTGGTCGGTGTAGCCGCTCGTGAGCATCGCGCGCACGTCGGGCGCCTCCTCCGACAGTTCTTCCACGAGCCTGATTCCACTCTTGTCCGGGAGGACGACGTCGCTGAAGACGAGCGAGAAGTCGTCGCTCCGGTCGCGGAAGATGCGGAGCGCCTCCTCCGCGTCGGCCGCGGCGGTCACGTTGTACCCGCTCTGGCGTAGCGCCCGCAGCGCGAACTCTCGCACCGTCTTCTCGTCCTCGACCAGCAATATGCGCTCGTTTTCGCCCCGCGGCCGGCGCGTCTCGCTGCCTTCGCCGGCCGCCGCGTCCGCCTCACCGTCCGCCGCCGGTATGTAGATCTTGAATACTGTTCCGTGGCGAGGCTCGCTGTAGACGTTGATCCACCCCTCATGCTGTCGTACGATGCCGTAGACGACTGCGAGGCCAAGACCCGTTCCCTTTCCGGGTCCCTTGGTGCTGAAGAACGGCTCGAATATCTGGTCCATGACCTCTCGCGGAATACCGCTGCCCGTATCCTCTATCGAGATGCACGCGAACCAGCCCGGGCGGGCACCGGGGAGGGAGCAGCACGCCTGCTCGTCGAGCACGACGGCCTTGGTCTTGACGCTGAGCCTGCCGCCCTCGGGCATGGCGTCCCTCGCGTTGACGACGAGGTTTATGATCACCTGTTCCACCTGCCCCGGGTCCGCCTTGACGCGGATCTCGTCGTGCAGGTCGGACAGAAGCTCGATGTCCTCGCCGATCAGGCGCCTGAGCATGGCGTCCATCTCGGACACGACCTTGTTCAGGTCTATTATCCTGCGCTGGAGAGGCTGTCGCCTGCTGAACGCGAGTAGCTGCTTCGTGAGCGCCGCCGCCTGGTCGGCGGCCTTCCTTATCTGCTCGATGTCGGCGTGGACGTCGTCGCCTATCTCCGAGTCGGCCAGGAGCAGATCGGCGTAGCCCTTGATGGCGGTGAGGAGGTTGTTGAAGTCGTGGGCGACCCCTCCGGCCAGTCTGCCGACCGCCTCCATCTTCTGCGCCTGAAGCAGCTGGTCCTGCGTGTGCCGCAGTTCCTCGAGGCTCTCCTCCAGCTCGTTCAGGAGCGTGGCTTTCCTGAGCGCCGCCGCCAGCTGATTGGCGAAGGCCGTAACGGCGGCGGCGTCGCTCTCCCTGAGATGATCAGAGTGGACCGAGAGCAGCCCGAACACCTGGTCCTCGGCGATGAGAGGAGCGAGGATGCTCTGGCTGAGCCCCACGTCGTCCGCGACGGTGCGGAGACGACGCTCATCCGCTTCCGGGAACACGGCCCTCAAAAGGGCCACGGGAGTGGGCTCGAACACCGTCTCGCGGGCGCGCAACACCCTTCGCGGGACCTCGTTGTCGTCGATCGATACGAACAGCGCCTCGGCGGCCAGTCCGTACTCCTCCAGAAGCTCCGCCAGGGGTTCCTGGTCCAGGCCGATGTGTCTGAGATGCGCCCGGTCGCCTTTATCGTCGACGTACGCCACTACCGAGCTCAGCCCTGACTCCTTCAGGTGGCGCGTGGCGACGTCCAGGACTTCGTCCGGCGAGAGCGTACGCTCCATCGCGAGAGAAGCTTCGTTGAGAGCCCGGAGCATATCTTCGGCGCGCTTCCTCTCGGTTATGTCGCGCACGACGCTCAGGACCGTGCTCCCTCCGCTGGGCACGACTCTGGCCTCGAAATCACGCTCGTCGCCGTCTGGCATCGGTATGGGCAGCCTGTATTCGACGAGCCGGGCGCTGCCTGTCGCGAGGACCTCGCGGACAGTGGTCTCGAGCGACCCGGCGAGCTCCCGCGGAAACACCTCGGAGATCCGCTTTCCGATGAACGCTTCCGGCGGAACCGCGAGTTCGGACTCGCTCGGCGCCTCATACGTGAGGAAGCGGCACTCGGAGTCGAACTGGAACATGAGGTCCGGGACGGCGTCGATGATCGCGCGATTGCGCGTCTCGCTTGCCTTGAGATCGAGCTCGGCCCGCTTTCTCTCGATCGCGAAGCCGATCTGGCCCGATATGAACTCGAGCATGTCGCGGTCGGCGGACCCGTACTCCTCAGGATTGGAGTAGCTCTGGAGCACGAGGGCGCCGATTACCTCGCGGCGAACGCGGAGGGGGACCCCGAGCCAGATCTGGGAGGGAGTTCCGACTATGTCGAGAATCCCCGCTCTGACCCACTCGTCCGCCTCGTCGCGCGTCAACATGAGCGACGTGTTGTTGCGGACGACGTATCCGGTCATCGTCTTGCCGGCGGGGAAAGAGTCGAAGGAGTCCTGGTCCTTCTCGTCCACGAAGTACGAGAGCGACAACGAGTCGGTGTCGCTCTCGTACAGCGCTATGAAGAAGTTGTCCGCGCTCAGGACCGTGCCGAGCTGCTGATGTATCATGGAGAAGAGCTCGCGGGTGTCCTTTGCGGCGATAGCCGCATTCCATATCTCGTGGATCACACGCTGCGTCTGGGCGGCGCGTTCGGCGTCAGTCACGTCGAGCCCCGAGGAGAGCGTGCCGACGATCTCGCCGGAGCCGTCCCGGAGCAGTATGTTGTTCCACTCTATGATCCTCTCGTCCCCGCTCGCGCTCACGACGGCGTTCTTGGCGCGGGCGTGGAGCTCCGCCTCGCCGCTCATCAGGCTCGCGTACCAGCCCTCGACCCGGGACCTGACGTCGTCCGGAACGAACGTCTCGAACCAGTTCCTGCCGAGCGCGTCCTCCTCGCTCACCCCGAGTATCTCGCATCCCTTGCGATTGATGAGCGAGATGCAACCGGAGTCGTCCAGCTCGAGAAACATGACGCCCGCGAGGTCAAGATAGCGCTGCGCTTCCTCTCGGCGCGCGCGTTCGGTCAGTCCGTTCGTCTGTCGTTTCCTGGGCACGTGAACCTCCGCGTTGCTTCTACACCCGGGCCGGTTCCTGGTCCGAGTCGCGTTCGTCGAGCAGATTGCCGACCGTGGACAGAAGGTCCGCAACCGCGTAGGGCTTCTTCAAAAATGGCAGCCCTCGCTCCTGGATGCCCTCCCAGTGCGACTTCTGATCTGCGTAGCCGCTGCTCAGAAGCGCGGGAACTCCCGGTCGCAGGCTCCGGAGTTCCTCCACCAGTTCGAGTCCGCTCTTCGAGGAGAGGATCACGTCCGTGAATACGAGATCGACGTGGCGGTCGGACTTCAGGAACTCGACCGCCTCCTCGGCCGACGTCGCTTCCAGAACCTCATATCCCCCTTGTCGGAGCGCGCGCGCCGCGAAGCTGCGCACGGTCTCCTCGTCCTCGACTATGAGCACGCTCTCATGGCGGGCCGCGTGCCGGTAGTCTTCGCTAGTCCGGGACGCCGACGCCCTGCTGTCGGACTCGGTGCCGTCGGTCGCCGGCATGTAGATGTCGAAGAGCGTTCCCTTGCCCACCTCGCTCCTGACGTCTATCCAGCCTCCGTGCTGGCTCACGATGCCGTACACGACCGAGAGGCCGAGGCCCGTTCCCTCACCGGCCCCCTTCGTCGTGAAGAAGGGCTCGAAGATGCGATCGAGTGCCTCGGGCTCCACTCCGGTGCCCGTGTCGCTGACCGAGAGTTTCACGTAGTCGCCCGGCGCGGCGTCCGGAACGGACTGCAGGTCGTCCTGGCCCAGTCGCACGTTCTCGGTTCTGATCGTCAGGGTGCCCCCGTCGGGCATCGCGTCGCGCGCGTTGATCGCGAGGTTCATTATCACCTGCTGCAGCTGCGTCGGGTCTGCCCGGACCGGGCCCAGCTCGGGGTCCAGCACTGCGACCAGGTCGACGTCCTCGCCGATCAGTCGCCTGAGCATCTTCTCCACGTTGGTGACCACGTCGTTCATGAGGATGTTGCACGGCTCCAGCGGCTGCTGGCGACTGAATGCCAGAAGCTGCCCCGTGACGGCGGACGCCTGCTCCGCCGCCTTCTTGATCTCCATGAGATCCGAGTAGGCGGCCTCTTCCTTGTCGAACTGAGCCAGAAGAAGCTCGGTGTAGCCGCTGATGGCGGTGAGGAGGTTGTTGAAGTCGTGCGCGACGCCTCCGGCCAGGTTGCCGACAGCTTCCATCTTCTGGGCGTGGAGCAGGATGTTCTGAGTACGACGCAGCTCCCGCAGGCTGCCCTCGAGCTCGTGCATGAGGTTCGCCTTGCGCCAGGCCGCCGCGAGCTGGTTCCCGAACGCCGTGACCGCCGGTATGTCTCTCCGGGACAGAGTGTCGGAGGTGACCGCGAGCGCTCCCACGACGTCGAGCCCGGCTATGAGCGGGACGACTATCGAGGAACGCCGCGTCAGCGCCGCGACGAGCCAGTGCTCTGCTGCGCTCTCTGGATCGCGCGTGTTCTCCGCCGCGGGTCTTTTCTCCAGGAGAGCCGGCTGTCTGTCCTCTACGGTTCTGAGAATCGGCGGCAGTTCGCTCAACGGTATCGGGCCCGAATCGGCGCCCCGGTCGGCTCCGGAAAGCTCGGCCGCCAGACCGGAGAGCCCGGGGCTCGCGTACGTCAGGTGCACAGCGTCCTCTTCGCCTTCGAGCGCCAGGACCGCGCAGGAGAACCCGATCGTCTCCAGCTCCGTCCCGACGGCCTCGAGCACCTGATCCGGAGTCAGACTCCGCTCCATTCCGAGCGCCGCGGCGTTCAGGGTCTGCAGGAGTTGCTCGCCACGCTTTCGTTCGGTGATGTCATGGAAGATAGAGATATACGAGGTCAGCCGCCCCGTTCTGTCCCTGAGAGGCGAGACTCTGTACTCGACAACGAACGATGTGCCGTCCTTCCTTCTGCTGCGCTGGGAGCCCGACCAGAAGCGGCCGGCCGACACCGTCTTGTGTATCTCCTCGCTCAGGCTGTCGTCCCAAGACTCGACGCTGAGAAGATCGAGCGTTCTCCCGATGAGCTCCTCCCTCGGATACGAAAAGAGGAACTCGGCCGCCTTGTTGCCGTAGGTGATGCGGAAGTTCAGGTCTGTGACGATAAGCGCG
>WJLY01000035.1 GCA_014728245.1 Candidatus Effluviviaceae Genus IV sp. | reverse complement strand
TCACGCTCAAGTGCGGAGGACGCGATGGACCGACCTGTCGCGCGTCGGGCGCGGAAGCGGTCGGCGCTGTATCTCACGATGGTGTGTCTCCTTTCCGCCGGATGCGCGGCAGCGCCGAATGGCGGCGAGAGGGCGCCAGACGCCCCGGCCTATCCCGAGTGGGTGCGAATGGTGCCTGCCCCGACCGAGGAGGCGTCACACTTCGTAGGAGCATGCTCGCGCGCGGCCGACCTCGACGAAGCCGTTCGGATCGCCACCGACGAGGCGAGTGAAGAGATAACACGCAGCGAGAGAGTCCGCTACATGCGGATGTTCGACGTGGCCCTCAAGGACAGCCGGACCCGCCTGACCGCGATCGAAACGCGGAGGCTTCGGAACGAGGGGAGCGAGCGCTACGCGCAAGAGGCCGTGAAGCGCGCCGAGCGAGTCGATACCTATCACCGGAGTTGCCCGGAAGAGGCGGCGGCCGACGGCGGCGCGGAGTCGGACGTGTGCGAGGTCTTCGTGCTCGTGAGGCTCGGCCGTGAGGAACGGAACGCCGCTCTCCGGGAGACGCTCCTCAGGATGCGCGAGGCTTTCAGAGCAGAGGGGAATACCGACCTGTCCGCCGTGGCAGAGGCGATGCAGAGGGCCATTCGCTAGAGGGGCGGTGCGCCGGGCCCGCGCCGACCTTAACTCCGCCAATGGTACGCGCACTCCGGCGGCCCGCCGGCACTGAGAACCGCATGAACCACGCTGATTTCGTCCACATACACAACCACTCCGAGTACAGCCTGCTCGACGGCGCGTCGAGGATAGACCGCATGGTCGAACGCGCGCTCGAGTACCGGATGCCCGCGCTGGCGATAACCGACCACGGTAACCTGTTCGGGGTGATCGATTTCTACGCTACGTCGAAGGAGAAGGGCCTCAAGCCGCTGGTGGGCATGGAGGCGTACGTCGCGTCGAGGTCGTACACCGAGCGCGGAGAGGGGGAGCGGAGGCAGCGCCTCTACCACATGCTCCTTCTGGCCAAGAACCAGGAGGGGTACCGCAACCTCATGCGGCTCTCCAGTATCGGCTACCTGGAGGGTTTCTACTACCGTCCGAGGATCGACAAGGATCTTCTTCGCCGGCACAGCGCGGGGCTGCTCGGGACCACGGCCTGCCTGAGGGGCGAGCCCGCACAGCACATTCTGGCTGGCGACATGGACGCGGCTCGCGAGGCGATAGTCTCGTACCTGGAGATCTTCGACGAGGGCGACTTCTATCTGGAGGTCCACAATCACGGCCTGCGCGACGAGGACGTCGTGAGGGACGCGTACGTCAGGCTGGGACGGGAGCTCTCCGTGCCGCTTGTCGCCGCGAACGACTGCCACTACTTGACGCGCGAGGCGGCTCCGGCGCACGACGTCCTCCTGTGCATACAGACAGGCAAGGAGATCGACGAGCCCAACCGCATGCGCATGCCCAACGACGAGTTCTACATGAAGTCGCCGGATGAGATGCGCGACCTCTTCGCGGACTGCCCCGGCGCCTACGAGAACACGATCGAGATAGCCGAGAAGTGCAACCTCTCGCTCGATTTTGACAGGCTGCACATGCCTCTCTTTCCCCTGCCCGAGGGGTTCGGCGACGCCTCGGACTACCTCACCTCGCTCGCCCGGGAGGGACTCGAGCGCCGCTACGATCCGGTCACGCCCGAGGCCGAGGAGCGGCTGGCGAAGGAGCTTTCGGTCATCCAAGACATGGGCTTTTCCGGCTACTTCCTGATCGTCTACGACTTCATAAACGAGGCCCGCAGGCGCGGGATCCCGGTCGGGCCGGGGCGCGGCTCGGCCGCGGCGAGCATCGTGAGCTACTGTCTGGGGATAACCGAGCTGGACCCGCTGCACTACCGCCTGGTGTTCGAGAGATTCCTGAATCCGGCGCGGCGCAGCATGCCGGACTTCGACATCGACTTCTGCTACGAGCGCCGCGACGAGATAATCGACTACGTGACCGACAAGTACGGCAGGGACTCCGTGGCGCAGGTGATCACGTTCGGGACAATGCAGGCGCGCGGCGTCATACGCGACGTCGGCAGGGTGCTGAAGTTCCCCTACGCTGAGGTCGACCGCATCGCCAAGATGATACCCCGCGAGCTGGGCATCACGCTCGAGGACTCCCTGGAGAGGGTTCCGGAGCTCCGAGAGCTCCGGGACTCCGACGAGCGCTACGAGAAGCTGATCGAGTACTCCCTGGTGCTCGAAGGGCTGGCGAGACACGCCTCCGTGCACGCTGCCGGCGTGATCGTGGCGCCCGGGCGGATCGACGAGTGGGCGCCCCTGTACAAGTCGCCGCGCGGCGAGATCACCACGCAGTTCGCGATGAAGCCCCTGGCCAGGATCGGGCTTCTCAAGTTCGACTTCCTGGGTCTGCGCACGCTCACCGTGATCCACGACGCCCTGGAGATGATCCGCGAGAACAAAGGCGTCGATCTTGAGCCCGACGCGATCCCTCTCGACGACGAGGAGACCTACGAGCTTCTGGGCAGCGGACAGACGGTCGGCGTCTTCCAGCTGGAGTCGTCGGGCATGCGCGATCTGGTTCGGAAGATGAAGCCGGAGCGCATCGAAGACATCATCGCCGTCAACGCCCTCTTCCGCCCGGGTCCTCTCCGCTCCGGCATGGTCGACGACTTCGTCAAGCGGAAGCACGGCAGACAGAAGGTCACCTACGTGCACCCCAAGCTGGAGGAGGTCCTCGAGGAGACGTACGGGGTCATCGTCTACCAGGAACAGGTGATGCAGATCGCGAGCGTTCTCGCGGGCTACTCGCTCGGACAGGCCGACATACTGCTGAACGCCATGCGCAAGAAGGTCGTCGACGTGATGGCGGAGCAGCGCGGCGTTTTCGTCGAGGGGGCCGTCGAGAACGGCGCTCCGGAGAAGACGGCCGAGACGGTGTTCGAGCTCATGGACAAGTTCGCCGGCTACGGCTTCAACAAGGCTCACAGCGCCTCCTACGCCGTGCTGGCCGTGCGGACGGGGTATCTCAAGACCCACTACCCGGCCGAGTTCATGGCGGCCACGCTGACCAGCGAGATGGACAACTCCGACCGCATCGTGGTCCTGATCAACGAGTGCAGGCGAATGAAGGTCCGGGTGCTGCCGCCGGACGTCAACGAGGGGCACGTGGAGTTCCGGGCAACCGCGCGCGGCGACATCCAGTACGGGCTCGGCGCCATCAAGAACGTCGGCCGCGCCGCGATCCGCTCGATCATAAGGGCGCGGAGAGAGCACGGTCCGTTCGAGGACATCTTCGACCTCACGTCGAGGGTCGATCTGAGGCTCGTGAACCGGCGCGTTCTGGAGAGCCTGGTCGCGGCGGGAGCCCTGGACGGCCTGCACGGACACAGGGCCCAGCAGATGCGGGCGGTTCCCGCCGCGCTCGACATCGGTCAGCGGGCCCAGAGGGAGCGCGAGTCCGGCCAGACGTCGCTACTCGACGCCTTCGAGGGGCCGCTGAGCGAGGGCGGCAGGCCCCGGAAGCTGCCGGAGGCGGAGCCGTGGAGCGACGGCCACGCGCTGGCCCGGGAGAAGGACGTTCTGGGGCTCTATGTGACCGGGCATCCTCTTGCGCGCTTCGAGCGGGAGCTGCGGCTTTTCGCCACGGCCTGTGTGTCGGATCTGCAGGAGATGGAGGACGGAGAGACGATCCGGATGGGTGGGGTGGTGGCGCAGATCAGGACGACGACCGACAAGAAGGGTGACAGGATGGCGTTCGTCACGCTGGAGGACTTCACCGGCAGGGCCGAGCTACTCGTCTTCTCGAGCTGCTACTCCAGGAGGCGCGAGGAGATCCGGCGGGACGCTACCGTGATCATCGAGGGCAGGATCTCCACGAGGGAGGAGGAGGAGCCCAAGGTGATCGTCACCGATGTCGTCCCTCTGTCGTCGGTCTACTCGAAGTACGTCGACCGCGTAACGCTCAGCCTGTCGACGGCCGGTCTGGAGGAGACGATGCTTGACCGGATCCGGGAGGTGCTGGAGGAGCACAGGGGCCGCATTCCGGTCGACTTCGTGATGCGTACGGCGGAAGGCGACGTGGTCACCGTGTCGGCCGCGGGCGCTCCGGTCGAGCCGTCGAAGACGCTCATAGACCGGCTCGGCGAAGTGATAGGTGAGGCCAACATCGATCTGGGGGGCTCAGTAGGGGCTCGCGCGACGCCCGAACCGCGTTTCTAATTGACAGTCCCGTAAGGAGATTGCTATATTGCAGCGCGTAGCTTCCGGGGTCTTCCGTGCCCCGGTTCGGAGGACCCGGTATGGCACGTGACCAGACGTTCAAGGTCCTGCTTTTGGCCGTGCTTCTGGTCCCGACCGGTGCGCTGGCGGCCGGAGAGCAGTTCATCGACCTGGTCGATGTCCCGAGCGCGCACACGCTTCCCAGGGGAGCGTACTCTCTCGGGCTCCGGGTCGTGCCGGATGGAGGGATAATCGCCGGCCTGAGGGTGGGGGTGACGCCCTATCTGCAGGTCGGCGTCTCTTACGGAGCCGGCAACGTTGTGGGTACCGGCGAGCCCGACTGGAACGACAGGGTGGAGTTCGACATAAAGCTCCGGCTGGCCGAGGAACAGACTGTGATCCCGGCGCTTGCCGCCGGATATGACTCCAGGGGCTACGGGAGCCAGTTGGAGGACGGCGGATACGAGAAGGCGTCGGTGGGGTTCCATCTGACGGCCAGCAAGACGTTGCCCTTCTCCGAGTACTGGCAGGCGCACTTCGGGGTCTCCAGGACGATGGAGGAGGAGCGGGTCAAGCCGGACCTGTATGCGGGCGCGACGGCCAGGTTCTCTCAGGAGTTCTCCGTGGCCGTGGAGTATCAGCTGGGAGACGACCGGAAAGACAGGTCGCCCGGCTCGAAGAACGGTTATCTGAACGCGGGACTACGTTGGGTCTTTGCGGGGGAGCTGGAGCTGTCGATCCACTTCCGCAATCTGACCGGCCGCTCCGGCACGCCCGAGCTGGCCTCGAGGTCCCTGGCATTCGTCTTCTACGACAGCTTCTGACCCGGCCCCGAAGGTCTGCCGGTGGAGTCTGACCATGGTTGCCTGGCTCGAATTCGAGAAGCCACTCATCGAGCTTGAGCAGAAGATAGACGAGCTCCGCTCGATAGCCGACGGACAGAGCATCGACGTCTCCAGGGAGCTCAAGCGCCTTGAGGCGAAGGCCGACGGCCTGCGCGAGCAGATCTACGGCAAGCTCTCCCGGTGGCAGACCGCCCAGATAGCGAGACACCCCAGGCGGCCCTATACTCTGGACTACGTCAGGCACTTCGGCGCCGACTTCATCGAGCTTCACGGCGACAGGAGTTTCGGAGACGATCCCGCCATGGTCGGCGGGCTCTGTTTCCTCGACGGTCGTCGCGTCATGCTGATCGGGCATCAGAAAGGCCGAGATACCAAAGAGAACATCCGCAGGAACTTCGGGATGGCCCATCCGGAGGGCTACAGGAAGGCGCTCCGGCTCATGAAGCTGGCGGCGTCCTTCGGGCGGCCGATCGTCACCTTCGTAGACACGCCGGGCGCGCATCCCGGGATAGGAGCGGAGGAGAGGGGCCAGGCGGAGGCGATCGCCAGGAATCTCCACGAGATGTCTCGGCTGCCCGTCCCCATCGTGGTCGTCGTGATCGGTGAGGGCGGGAGCGGAGGCGCCCTGGGTATCGGCGTCGGGGATCGCGTGCTGATGCTGGAGTACTCGATCTACTCCGTCATATCGCCGGAGGGCTGTGCGTCGATACTCTTCAGGGACGCGTCCCGGGCGCAGGAGGCGGCCGAGGCGATGAGGATATCGGCGCCCGACCTGCTCTCTCTGGGCGTCATCGACGAGTTGATCGAGGAGCCCCCCGGCGGGGCGCACCGGGACCACAGAGCGGCGGCGAGCGCTGTTCTGGCCGCGGTGACGCGACACCTGTCGGAGCTTGAGGACCTGTCGGGAGAGGAACTGGTCCGCCTGCGGTTGGAGAAGTTCCTGGCTATGGGGGACTACCGGGAGGCGTGATCCGGTGACCGTCCTGACCCACATGGTCGTCGGCGGCGCGGCCGGATCGTTCGTTGAGGGCCGGGCGGCCGCTTTCGGTCTCGGCATGATCCTGCACGTTCCCCTCGATGTGATGCCGCACTACGAGTTCCAGAGACTTGGCCTCGAGGTAGCGCTCGTCGCCTCGTTCTTCGGCGCGATGGTGGTGACCGGGAATGCCGGCACGGGAGTTTTCTGGGGCGCCCTCGGCGCGGTCATCCCTGACGCGGAGAATCTGCTCTGGCGAGTGGGAATCATACCAGGAGAGTGGAAGGTCTTTCCGGGCCACAACAGGCGGCTCTGGCGCTGGCTGCCGCATGGGAGGCCCCTGGGGCCGGAACACGCCTGGTGGCAGGTGGTGCTGGGAGGCGCGGCCGCGGCTGTGATCGCCCGGCGGTTGCTCCTCAGCTAGATCCTGAAGGGCCTCAGGGCGCGTCGGCCGCATTCGAACGGGAGTCTGACGAGAGATGAAGCTATCTGGTTTCACGGATCGGAAGTTCATCAACCTGTCGCTCGAGGCGTCCGACAAGGCGGGAGTGATATCGGCGCTCTGCGAGCTTCTGGCTCGCTCCAGGAACGTGCGTGACGGCGAGGCTCTGCTGCGGGACGTGATGGCCCGGGAGGAGCTCGTGACTACAGGCGTTGGGCACGGGGTGGCGTTTCCGCATGCCAAGAGCGACGCCGTCAGCGATGTCACCTTCGCGTTCGGCCGAACGGAGAAGGGCCTGGACTTCGGCTCGCTCGACGGCGAGCCCGTTCGGCTCGTCTTCCTGATCGGCGCTCCGAAGCAGATGGAGCCGTCGAGGGTCTATCTCAATCTGATGGCGAGGCTCTCCTTTCTCATGAAGAGCGAGGAGAACCGCGGTCTGCTGCTTCGCACCGATTCAGTCGACGAAGTGCTCGAGCTGATAGACTCTGTCGGTTGATGGCCGTTTCGGGTTTCGTTGGCCCGCAATAGCGGAGAGCTTCACATGAAGGCGCGCGACTACATGAGTGGCGACGTCGTCTCGGTTGGTCGCGCCGCGAACATGGCCGAGATAGTAGATGTCTTGAACAAACACAAGATATCGGGCGTCCCAGTTGTCGACGGGGAAGAGAGGCTCCTGGGGGTCGTCACGCACGAGGAGCTCATCAACATCTTCATTCCGCACTACTTCTCGATGTTCGATGACCTCGCGTTCCTGGATGATCTGGAGAGCATCGAGACCCAGACCATGTCGCAGATCGAGCCTACGCTCTTCCTCGCTGAGGATCTGATGGTGGCCGATCCCGTAACGGTCGGGCCCGACACGTCGATCATGAAGGCGGCCGCGCTTCTTCTCAACAAGAGGCTCGTCTTCCTACCCGTCGTCGACCGGGACGGAAAGGTCGTCGGGATTCTGAACAGAGGCGACGTCAGTCGCGCCTTTACCACTTCCCAACCGGAGGAGACCAGGTGAGATGAGGGTTGCTCTTCGGACGATCTTCGCGGTGGCTCTGTCGCTCTCGGCCGCGGTTTCCACGCAAGTGGAGGCCGCGACGGTCGAAGTGGTCGAGTCGAGCGATGCCGGGATGACGCTGCGATGCGAGCCCGGCGAGCCGGATCTGCGCGTCGAGGAGGTAGGGCGAGGCGGCTACACGGGCGTGTCGGTACCCGGAGCTTCGAAGACGGGCGTGCAGGGGGCGCCGGAGCTGCCGGTCGTCACGGCGCGGGTCGCCGTCCCATGGTGCGATTCCATCGAGCTGTCCGTGGAGACCGAGGGCGGCCGGTCCCTGAGCGGCGTCCGAGTTACGCCGTCTCCGACGACCGCGAGCGACGGGGAGTCGTTGCCGACAACGGAGTATGTCGAGGGCGAGGTGTATGGCACCGATGGGCTCTGGCCGCCTCGGGCCGCTCGGCTCTTCGGTCCGATGGAGATCGGCAGGCAGAGGTTCGCCGTCGTCGAGATCTACCCCTGTCAGGCGGATCCGTCAAGGGAGACGCTCGTCTCCCACGAGAACCTGACCGTCAGACTCTCTTTCAGGGGACTCCGGGAGGGCCGGCCGGCGCGCGGGCGGCTGGAGCGGCGGGAGAAGGTGCTGCGGGCGCTTCTTCTGAACTACGAAGAGGGGAAGAGGTGGCGCCAGAGTCCCTCCGGTCGCGCGGACCAAAGAGACGGTGACTACTTCACGACGTCTACGAACTGGGGTCGACTGACAGTCCGCGAGCGTGGAGTCTACGCGGTCACGTATGGCGACATGCTCGGACTGACGTCCGATCCCTCCGCGATCGATCCGGCGACGTTCAGGGTACTGAGCGGCGGCGGGCTTCCCGTCCCGGGCCCGGTCACGGAGTCCAGGCCCGACTGGATGGAGGAGTGCGAGATCTTCGTCGACGACGAGGGTGACGGCTCGTTCGACCCGGGCGACAGGCTGGTCTTCTACGGGTTGGGCGTGGACGGGTGGCTCGATGAGCTGGACGCGGACGCGGAGAATGAGCACTACTACGAGAACCCCTACGCCAACGAGAACGTGTACTGGCTGACGTGGGAGCTCGTCGGGACGCCCTCGGGCTTCTCGGAGGACCCTCTCCGAATGGAGCAGGAGGATCTCCCGAGCCCGCCCTCGCCGGTTCGGGTCACCGACTACCGGGCCCGCGGACACTTCGAGGAGAACGTCCACGAGTTCCAGGGCGTCGGCGACAACTGGTTCTGGGCCAAGCTGAAGCGCCCTGGAGCCGAGGAGCGCTTCTTCCATGAGGTGCTGGACCACGTCGTGACGGACTCGACCGGATTGCTCCGCGGAGGGCTGAGGGGCAATTCGCACAACCCGGCGATCAACCCGGACCACTACGTGGTCCTGTACCTGAACGATGCGGAGGCCCAGGTAGCCGAGTGGGAGGGATACAGCGCCTTCACCTTCGAGTCGCCGGGCCTTCCCATGAGCGAGGGCTACAATACCTACAAGGTCTACGTGCCCAGGGAGGGCGAGGAATACGCTGACGACCACGTCCTCGTCGACTGGTTCGAGATCGAGTACTGGCGAGAGCTCTGGGCTCGGGACGACCAGCTGCAGTTCGGCAGCTCGGGCAGGACCGGCGCCATCGAGTATTCGATGGGCGGATTCACCGACACCGATGTAAAGGTCTTCCGGATTCACGACAAGTACACGGCCGACGTCGTCGCCGGTTCGACTCCCTCGGAAGACAGAATTCTGTTCGTGGACGTTGTACCCGACACCAGTTCCTACATCGCGGTGAGCGAGTCGGGCTACAAGACACCCTATCGAATCGAAGAGGCGTCTCCGGGTGACCTCCGCGACCCGTCGGGCGCCGACTACGTCATGGTGGTCTATGACGGTTTCTACGACGAGGCCGTGCGCCTCGCCAATCACCGGGAGAGCCAGGCGGGCGGCGGTTTCGACGTGCGCCTGGTCAGGGTGTCTGAGGTCTACGATGAGTTCTCGTGGGGGCTCGTCGATCCTGCGGCCATCCGCGACTTCCTCAAGTACGCATACGACAACGAGCCCGTTCCGCCGACCCATGGTCTGCTCATCGGCGACGCCACCTCGGACTTCAGACAGTATCTTCCGTCGAGCGGAAAAACGTTCATCCCCACCTACTACACCGGAGGGTCCCAGTACTGGCCGACCGACCAGTGGTTCGTGGGTTTCACCGGGACCGTGTTCTACGCTCCCGCTCTGGCGTTCGGCAGGTTGCCGGTGCGGTCGGCCGGAGAGCTCCGCGACGTCGTCGACAAGATCACGCGATACGAGAATGACACCGTCCCGGGGCCCTGGAAGAACACGGTGATCCTTGTGGGGGACGACGAGTTCAAGTTCACGGAGACGGCCGAAGACTGCTGCGAGTTCTTCCATACGGCGCAATCGGAGAGCCTGCACAGGGAGATCCTTCCCTGGCCGTTCGACCGGAGAAAGATCTACCTCATGGAGTACGAACGCGACCTGGTCGGGCACAAGAGCGAGGCCAGGATCGACCTGATAGACGCTTGGAACGACGGCGCGCTCCTCATGAATTTCACGGGGCACGGAAACGAGTCGCTGATGGCGCACGAGTACGTCTTCCTCTTCGATGATGTGGTCAGGCTCACGAACATCGACGCGCTTCCGCTCTTCTTCGCCGCATCGTGCCGCCTGAACAAGTTCGACATGCCGACCACGGACTCGCTGGGTGAGAAGCTTATGCAGTCTCCGTCGGGAGGATCGATAGTGTCGATCGGAAGCACGCGGGACTCCGGCGCAACCCAGAATTCAAGGTTGAACGGCTGGTTCTACTGGTACATGTTCGGTCACCAGCGGGAGGAGACTCGCGTCGCGCTCGATGTCGGCTCCGCGTTTCAGGCGGCCTTCGTGGAGGGCACGGCGTGGTACAACAACACGAAGTTCTGCATCATGGGCGACCCGGCGACGCGGCTCCAGGCGCCGCTCGGTTCGGGAGCCTTCTTGACGGAAGGGATAGAGCCGCTGCGCCGCCGCGACACGGTGCGGCTCGAGGGCGAGAACGCCGGAGACAGCGAGGGCGAGGCGGGCGTGGCTCTCGTGCGCGTGTCGGAGAGCGCCGATACGAGCGGGTACCTTCACACCGATCCGCCGCCGCAGCGGCAGGTCGATTACACGCTCCCCGGCTCGCCCGTGTTCGAGGGCGCTGCCGCCGTGTCCGGGGGCGAGCTGGAGACCGAGTTCGTCGTCTCCTCGCTGGCGAATGAAGGTCCCCACGGGCGCATCAGAGCGTACTTCTACAATGACGATGTCGACGGGGCCTTCTCCTGGGAGAACGTGGCGATCTCCGACAGCGTCGACGTCCAGGACACGAGCGGCCCGAACGTGACGCTGGAGTTCGAGGGAGGCGGAACGACGATCCTGCCCGGCACGACTCTTGCGATCGGACTCTCCGACGAGAGCGGTATCAACCTGGTGGATCGCACCGGCGAAGAAGGGATAATCCTCAGCATCGACGGGGGAGCGAAGACCGAATACCTGACAGACCGCTTCACCTATGATCTCGACAGCCACGAATCCGGGAGTATCTCGCTCGAAATCCCCGCGCTTTCGAATGGAGTGCACACGCTTTCCGTCTCAGCCAGTGACAACATGGGTAACCGGACGACGGAGGAACAGAGCTTCGAGATCGTGTCGGCCGCCGACTTCACGATCAGAGACGTTGCCAATTATCCGAACCCGTTCCCGGACGGTGACGGCGGCGGCACGACCATTCTCTTCCAGTTGCCGGTGGCGGCCGACGTGACGATTCAGGTGTTCACGGTCGGAGGCAGGTTGATCAGAGTGCTGGACGGCATCGCGGGGGACGCGGGCGCGAACCAGGTGTACTGGGACGGCCTGGACGAGGAGGGAGACGAGCTGGCCAACGGCGTGTATCTCTACCGAATCCACGCGGTTTCGCGGATATACAGAGGAGACAAGGCCGAGGCCATAGGCAGGGCCGTCGTGATGCGGTGACCTGTCCGCGGGCCACGAAAGAGGAGAGCCTCACAATGAAGTTGTACACAAGCTTGATCGCGCTCGTGATCGTCGCCTCGCTTGCGGGGACGGCGGCCGGCGTATCGGAGGGCGGAGCTCAGTCGCTTTACATCCAGCCCGGCGGGCGCCCCGCCGGTATGGGCGATTGCTACGTCGCGGCCGCCGATGACGCGAGCGCGGTGTCGTGGAACCCGGCGGCGCTGGCGTTCGCGCGCGGCCGCGTGAACTTCACGCTCATGCACACCCAACTCGTGCCGGACTGGGACGACGTATACTACGAGTACGCCGCTTACGCTCAGCGCATCGAGGGGTTGGGCACGGTCGGGTTCTCGATCATATACCTGACCTACGGTGAGCAGTTCGCGACCGAAGCGGACAATCCGGACCCGATAGGCACGTTCAGGTCGTACGAGGTTATTCCTGGTCTCGCCTACGGCACCACGATCGGAGAGAACCTGGCGGTCGGGCTGGGACTGAAGTTCGTCTACGTCGACCTGGCGCCCGAGCAGTTCACGCTCGACCAGCAGAAGGGTGCCGGCTCTTCCTTCGCGGCGGATATCGGGGCGGTCTACAGGACGATGGGCGGGCAGTTGCGGCTCGGCGGGGCGGTGCAGAACGTCGGTCCCAGGATCGCGTACATAGACGAGGAGCAGTCGGACCCGCTGCCGCGCAATCTCAAGCTTGGCGCGGCCTACACTCTCCTCTCCGACGAGATGAACGAGTTCATGGTGTGCGGCGAGTACAACAAGTCGCTGATCATCGTCGAGGACATCATCGACCAGACGACCGGCGTCATACTGAACGCCGGCGCCGAGTACGTATACTACGATCTGCTGGCGTTCAGGCTCGGATACCAGTACGACGAGGACGGCGATGTGAAGGGTTTCCACTTCGGTATGGGCCTGCAGTACCAGAACTTCGCTTTCAACGTCGCCAACGTTCCTCAGGCAGAGGGGCTCACGCGTCCGTTCCGTTTCTCGCTTACCGCCACGTTCTAGACCGATGCAGGAAGGGATCGGGCCGATGAGAAGAGCCGCTTCAGCATCGTGCGCAGCATTCTGCCTCGCTCTGCTGGTGTTTGCCGCATCGCCCCTCGCGGCCGACCCGCTCGTCTGCCGCAAGGGTGCCGCTTTGCGCGGCCTCGAGGAGCCGGCGCCCAAGGTGTGGAAGGACGATCTCCCCCGGGTCAGCGCGGTCGAGAAGGCGAGGAGAAGGGGCAACGTCCGCGGGGGCCGGACCACCGTCCGGCTTCTCGCGATCCGCGTCCAGTTCCAGCCGGACTCGGACCCCCGGAGCACCGGCGACGGTACGTTCGACCTCAGCGAGTGGGACGGGGCGACCTTCGACGGCCCGCCGCACGACCGCGAGTACTTCCGGCTGCACATGACGGCCCTCGAGAACTACTACGAATCGGTCTCGCACGGCAGGCTCGACATAGAGTTCGACGTGGCCCCGTCGCACCCGGATTCCGGCTACGTCCTGCCGGAGCGGATGGGTTCCTACCACGATTACTCCGAGGAGCAGGTCTGGTACGTGTCGCAGGTGGAGAGATTCACCCGGGACGCGTTCGCCGCGGCCGACACGAGCGACACGATCGACTTCTCCCAGTACGACGGGTACGTGCTGTTTCACGCGGGAGCCGACTGGCAGAGCGACATCAACTACGACTCTCCTTTCGACCTTCCCTCCGCGCACATCTCGCTCGGAGAGCCGATCCTGGTCAACGACGGAGCCGTCGAGGTCTGGGACGCGGCGATCATGCCTGAGACGTCGAGTCAGGACGGCTACACGATCGTCCTGAACGGTACGCTCGCTCACGAGGTCGGCCACATCCTCGGGCTCCCGGACCTCTACAACACGTACAACTTCTTCCCGGCGATCGGCTACTGGGGCATCATGGACTCCGGCGGCAGAATCGGCATGGACACACCCTGGGGGTGGGCGTACGGCCTCGTCCCCGCGGCGCCGTGCGCCTGGTCGAAGGAGTACATGGGGTGGCTCGACCCCGTCGTGGTGCTGGACGATCTGGAGGGGGCGGAGGTCAAGGCGTCCTCCATGCGCGGGCCGGGCGAGCGGCTCTACAAGATCCCGGCGACGAGCGACGAGTACTTCCTCGTCGAGAACAGGCTCGACGACATAGGCGGCGACCTGACGGTCGCGATCGACCAGGAGAGAGGGGTCGTGCTCGGCCCCGTCGACCCGGACGACCTGGTCCCGCCGTACGAGATCAACCACGAATACGACTTCCTTCTGCCCGGTCCCGGCCTCGTGATCTACCACATAGACGACACTCGCGTCATACCGGGTCTCATGCCCTTCGATACGGTCAACTACGACCGCCACCGCAGGGGCGTGGCGATCGAGGAGGCCGACGGCATCATGGACCTCGGCGACATCGGGAGCTTCTACTGGACCGGGAGCGCCTACGATCCGTTCTTCGCGGCGAACAACGACTCGTTTGCCTGGGACACGTTCCCCTCCACCGACACGAACACCGGAGGGAGAACCTATCTGGCCGTGACGGGCATCTCCGATCCGGACAGCGTGATGACGATGAACGTCGGTTTCGACCGCTGGAAGGAAGGATGGCCGGCAGACACCGGGGAGGCGTCCGGTCCCGCGTCGCCCCGGGTCGTGGACCTGGACGGCGACGGCACCCGCGAGGTCGTCGTGGCCACGCGAGATGGGACCGTCAACGCGTGGCGGGCGGACGGTACGCCCCTGCTTCCGCTGTCGGACCCGCCCGGCCGGTTCGCTCTGGTTCCGGGCGGCGTCAGATACTCGCCGGCGGTCGCCGATCTGGACGGTGACGGAGAGCGCGAGGTGATAGCGGCGTCGGAGGCGGGCTCGCTGTACGTGTGGGCGCACCAGGATCTCGACGGGGACGGTCTCGCGGACCTTCACTCGCCGAACTACCCGGTTCCGATAGACGGCCCCGCAAGCTCGTCGCCGTTGGCGGCCGACCTCGACGGCGAGACGGGCCTCGAGGTGGCGGCCGCGTCGCAGGGCGGGTTTCTGACGATCCTCGACGCGCACGGCGCGCACGTCGGCTCATCGCCCTACGCTTTCGGACACCTCGTCCTGAACGAGGTCACGCTCTGCGCGTCGGACCTCGATCTGGACGGAGCGGACGAGGTGGTGATGTCGACGACCAACCGCGGCTGGATCGCGGCCATGAACGAGGACGGGACGCCGGTCAGCGGATGGCCGGTCACGGTCCCGGAATGGGAGGACGACCTGGTCTTCCTGGCCGCAGGGGACATCGACCGCGGCTCGGACGGCGCCAGCGAGATCGTCGGCGCCGGGACGGACGGAACTGTCCGGGTATGGGACAGGAGCGGGCGCGAGGTCCCCGGCTGGCCGGTCGATCTGGAGCGTCCGGCGGGCTCGAGGCCGGCGCTCTCCGACCTGGACGGGGACGGGTTCCTCGAGATCGCGGTGAGCGCTGGATCCTCGGGCGTCTTCGGCCTGCGCTCCAACGGGAGCAGGGTAGAGAACTGGCCGCTCGTTCTGGAGAGGGGCGACAGCCTGGGCGCGTTTCCTTCGCCGCCGATCGTGGGCGACCTGGACGGCGACGGCGGGCTGGACGTGGTCGCGACGGGCCCGGACGGTAACGTCTTCGCCTGGGATGCCGTGTCGGGGGAGGAGCTTCCCGGCTTCCCGTTGTCGTGCGACCCGCCGGCCGGCGCCCCGTGGGCGGGAGACGTTGACGGCGACGGCGAGCTGGACCTTCTGGTCTCGGGCGACTCGGGACGCGTTCTCATGTACGGCCTGCCGTACGACGTGAGCGGCGACTTCGTCTGGGAGTCCGAGACGGGCGACGCCTCCGGCCGCGCCAGCTACCCCGACAGCCTCCTCGGCGAAGAGCCCGCGCCGTCGGGGCGCCTCATGGACCCGGAGCGCACCTACTGCTATCCGAATCCCGTGAGGGATGACGAGCTGACCATCCGCGTCTACATGGAAGAGCCCGGCGAAGTGGAGATCAGGATACTCGATGTATCGGGACAGCTCGTGGAGAAGTTTGGGATCGACGGCGCGCTGGCCGTGAACGAGGTCACGTGGGACGTGTCTGGTGTGGCGAGCGGTCTCTACATCGTTCACGTCCAGGCCTTCGGTCCCTATTCCCCCGGCACGATCGCGGGGGGCAAGAGGGACTCCGAGACCAGGAACATGAAGGTGGCGGTCATTCGGTAGGCCGGCGCGAGAACGCGCCGGGCGAGCGAGCCGGGGGTGGACAGGCGCGATGCTGCAG
>WJLY01000276.1 GCA_014728245.1 Candidatus Effluviviaceae Genus IV sp. | reverse complement strand
TATGACCGCCGAGATGCTGTCATGGTCGAGCGCCGCGTTCATGGCCGTCGTGTAGTCCTCGGAGGTGGCGCCTCCTGTCAGGTCGATCGGGTTCTTCGTGGAGCCGAACGCGGGTGTCGCCGGCTCGAAGACCTCCTTCAGAGTCTCGACGTCGTCGTAGAGCTTGACCTCGTACTTCTCGCAGGCGTCCGTGGCGAGCACGCCTATCCCGCCGCCGTTCGTGACGATCACCGTGTTGTCGCCGGAGGGAATCGACGTCTCCGGGAGGAACTTGCACAGGTTGAACGCCTGTCGCACGCTCTCCGCGCGGAGCACTCCGCATTGGCGCATGACCGCGTCGAACACCTCGTCCGAGCCCGCGAGCGACCCCGTGTGGGACGCGGCCGCCACCGCGCCGCGCTTCGACCGTCCGGACTTGATGACCACGACGGGCTTCTTCCGCGTGGCGTCACGCAGTACGCGCACCAGCTTCTCGCCGTTCCTGACTCCTTCAACGTACATGAAGATGACGTCGGTGATCTCGTCGTCCATCAGGTAGCCGATAAGGTCGGCCTCGTCGATGTCGATCTTGTTGCCGACCGACACGATCGCCGAGATGCCGACGTTCTCCACGGCCGTCTTGCCGATCATGGCGAGTCCGAGCGCGCCGCTCTGGGTGATTATCGCGACGCCGCCGCGGCGAATGCCGCCGGGCCCGAAGGTCGCGTCGATCGACGCCGCGGCGGAGTACATCCCGAAGATGTTGGGGCCGAGTATCCGCATGTTGTGCGAGCGAGCGACCTCGGAGATCTTCCGTTCTTCCTCGATATTCCCGATCTCCGAGAAGCCCGACGTGATCACGAGGTTGAAGGCGGCGCCCCGCTCGCCGGCTTCCTTCACCGCGTCGTACGCGTACTTCGCCGGGACGCAGGTGCAGACGAGATCGATTCCCTCCTCGACCTCCTTCATCGACCTGGCGACCGGCAGCCCGAGTATCTCTCCGCCCTTCGGATTCACGGGATATACGCGGCCATCGTAGCCGCCGGTCAGGATGTTGGAGAGGATCTTGTGCCCTATCTTGCTCTCGTTACCGGACGCCCCTATGACCGCCACCGATCGCGGGTTGAAGAGGCGACTCACATCAGGTCCTGCGTGCGTCATGTTGTCCTCTGAATCCGATCCGCAGTTCCACTACACCAGCTCCGGCCTTCCTCTGTATGTCGTAGCCCATCTTCTCGAACAGGTGAAGCATCGCCACGTTCTCGTAGAGAACCTCCGCGGTGAAGCCCAGGAGGCCCTGCCGCTGCGCCAGTTGAGTGACGTAGCGCAGAAGCTCGGTGCCCACACCCTTGTCCTGGTGGTCGTCTCGGACCACCAGCGCAACCTCCGCCGTGTGGCTCTGTTCGTCTATGCCGTACTGACCGACGCCGAGGATCTCCTCGTTCTCGACGTGGTCCTCGCGCCTGACGGCGAGTATGACCATCTCCCTGGTGTAGTCGATGACTACGAAGTCCTGCAGCCTCTCGTGCGGCATGTCCGTGCGGCTCGACATGAAACGCTTGCGGATGCTCTCGTCGGAGAGCGAGTAGAAGAAGTCCTTGAGGAGCGACTCGTCGCTGATCTTGACCGGCCGCAGAAGGATGTCCAGCCCGGTGCGCGTGGTTCTGGCGACCTCGAACTCCTCCGGGTACTCGCCCCGCTTGCCCGGGATGAACGCCTGGTCCTTGTAGATCATCGAGCGCTTCTTCGCCTCGCCGATGAGCTCCGAGCGGAACTTCGGGTGAGCGATGGCTATGAGCGCCATCGCCCTCTCGCGGATGTTGCGTCCGTGAAGGTAGGCGATGCCGTACTCGGTGACGACGTAGTGAACGTCGCCCCTGATCAGGGAGACGCCGGCGCCCTCGTCCAGGATCGGGACGATCCTCGAGACCTTGCCCTCCATGGCGGTGGATGGCATGGCCAGTATCGTTCTGCCTCCGGGCGCCAGAACGGCGCCGCGCATGAAATCTGCGTGTCCGCCGATTCCGCTGTAGAACGTCTGGCCCAGCGAGACCGCGGTGGCCTGTCCGGTCAGGTCGATCTGAAGGCCGGAGTTGATGGCGGTCATGTTCTCTATCTGCGCGATCGTCAGCGGGCTGTTCGTGTACCCGATCTCTCTGAAGGAGACCGCCGGGTTGTCGTGGAGGAACTCGTAGGTCTCTCTCTTGCCCATGCAGAACGTCGCCACGGCCTTGCCGCGGTCTATCGTCTTGCGGGAGTTGTCTATGACGCCCGCCCTCATGAGGTCGGCGACCCCGTCGCTCAGAAGCTCGGTGTGCACGCCGAGGTGCCGTTTGTCCCTCAGATTCGCGAGAATCGCGTTCGGCAGGCTGCCATACCCGACCTGGATCGTGTCGCCGTCCTCGACGATCCTGGAGACGTACTTGCCGATGTCCTGCGAGATCTCGCCCGGCACGGTCGTTTCGTATTCCAGCATCGGTTCGTCGTGCGGCACGACGAAATCGACATCCTCGATGTGGATGAACGCGTCCCCGTGGATCCGGGGCATGCTCGCGTTCGTCTGGGCGATGACCGTCCTCGCCACTTCCGCGGCGGCCTTCGTGATGTCGACTGAGACGCCGAGGCTCATGAAGCCGTGCTTGTCCGGCAGAGACGTCTGCACCAGCGCGACGTCGACCTGGACGCGGTGCGAGCGGAAGAGCTCGGGGACCTGAGAGAGGAACACGGGGGAGTAGTCGGCCAGCCCCTTGTTGATTGCATCTCGGGTGCTCGCGCTGACGAAGAACGAGTTGTGCCGGAAGTTGTACTCGAATTTCGGATCGGCGTACGGCGCCACGCCGAGCGTCCAGACGTGAAGCACCTCCGCGTCGCTCCAGGCCTTCGGGTTCGACTCGACATACTCGATCATCGCCCGGACCAGATACTGGGGCTCGCCGCAGCCCGTGCTTATGAAGATCGTGTCGCCCCTGTGGACGTGGCTGAACACCTTGGACAGTTTGGCGAACTTGTCAGGATACTGGGCGCGCAGCGCGTCCAGAGCGTCCTGACACTCGGCCCTCTCCATAGACGACACCCTCCCGAATGCGCGTTCACTAATCCTGCTCAACAGTGGATACTCTCTCTCTTCGGGTCCGATGTCAACGGAAATGGGGCCAAAAAGCGGTTGACAACCGCTTCATTAATCCCTATTGTAAAGGTCTGCACACGATGCGGCGCAACCACTCGCGGTACGGGCCGTGAGGGCCCGGACTGAATCGGGTGATTGTGCGTCGGATAAGCATATCCAATCCGGCCGCCGAGGGGGTGAAGCGTAGTGCCGGGAGTCAGAGTCAAGGAAGGCGAGTCTTTTGAGCGGGCGCTCCGGAGGTTCAAGAAGCGTTGCGAGAAGGCTGGCATCCTCTCCGATCTTAGGAAGCACGCTCACTTCGAGAAGCCGAGCGAGCGGAAGAAGAGGAAGAGGAGCGCAGCCAAGCGCAAGCTCCGCAAGCTCAAGCTCAAGCAGCTGAAGCAGCGACGCAAGTCGAGAAAGCGCTAGTCCGGCAAGGACGCGAAGAGTTCGGGGATCCTCTCATGACGATCCTGGACAGACTCGAGCGCGATATGAAGGAGGCGGCCAGGGCGCGCGACAGCGCGCGGCTGGGCGCCATCCGTTTCGCGCGCTCTGAACTCGGGAACCGCCGGATAGAGGTCGGGCGCGAACTCGATGAGAGCGACGTGACAGACGTTCTTTCCAGGATCGCGAAGCGGCACCGCGAGTCGATAGAGCAGTTCGCGGGAGCGGGACGGGACGACCTGGTCGACCGCGAGCGCGCGCAGCTCGAGGTGATCGAGGAGTATCTGCCCGAGAAGCTGACTCGTGAGGAGCTTCTGTCGATCATCGGCGAGGCGATCGAGGAGACCGGCGCTTCGTCGATGAGAGACATGGGGGCGGTCATGAAGGTCGTCATGCCCCGGGTCATGGGAAGGGCGGAGGGCGGCGAAGTGAAGAGCCTGGTGCAGTCGAGGCTCGGCGCGGGAGAGTAGCGTCGGTCGCGTCGGTGTGCCGTTGTCAAGGGGGATGTGACGGATGAAGCTAAGGAAGCTATACGAGGCAGCGGTCGCACACGGCAAGTCGGTCGATCCGCGCGGCGAGGACCAGGTTCAGAAGAGTCTCGAAGAGGCGAGGAAGGAGTACGAGGAGCTTTCCGAGTCGGAGAAGGAGCGTTTCGACACCGAGCGCCTCTCCAACCCATACTCCGATTCCCGGATCCTGTACGGCGCGGATGACACGGAGATCAAGAGCGTCATGGTCGGGATCGACATGGAGGCGCCCGAGATCGTCCTGGCCGACAGACTTCGAGAGAAGGGCCGCCGCATAGACCTGGTGTGGGCTCACCATCCCGAAGGGCCTGCTCTCGCCAACCTCGGTGGCGTGATGGCGATGCAGGCCGACATCCTTCACCGATTCGGCGTTCCCATCAACATCGCTGAGGGGATGCTCGAATCGCGTATCCGCGAAGTCGAGCGGCGCGTGCTGCCGACCAACCACATGCGGGCGGTCGATGCGGCCGAGCTTTTGGACATCCCCATGATGTGCACGCACACGCCGGCCGACAACTGCGTCGCCGGTTACCTGCAGGAGCTCTTCGACAGAGAGAACCCGGAGCGCGTGGGCGACGTGCTGGACCTCCTACGAGGTATTCCCGAGTACGCCGCGGCCGAGCGGCACGGTATGGCGCTGAAGGTCATAACGGGCGCCAGGAAGCGCAGGGCAGGGCGCATCTACGTCGACATGACCGGCGGGACGAGCGGCGCCGAGAACACGTTCGAGCAGCTGGCGTCCAGGTCGGACATCGGTACGATGGTGGCGATGCATCTGCCCGAGAAGCACCGTGAGCAGGCGAAGAAGCACCACATCAGCGTGGTGATCGCCGGCCACATGGCGAGCGACTCGCTGGGGATGAACCTCCTTCTTGACGGCATCGAGAAGCTGACCAGCCAGGAGCTTGAAGTGATCGGATGTTCGGGCTTCAGGCGCTACGAGCACAAAAGCTAGGCCTCCCCAACTGTTTCAGAGAGCGAACCAGACGCGTGCAATGAACGCTCACGCACTCGATGTTCTCGAGTACGACAAGGTCGTCCGGATGCTGGTCGAGAAGACGTCCTTCCCTCTCGGCGAGGAGAGGGCGGCCGCGCTGGCGCCGACCGACGACGTCGCTCTGATATCCGAAGAGCTCTCGCGCGTGAGCGAGCTCCGGCGGCTCATGGACGAAGGCAAGAGGCTCTCCCTCGAAGGCGCCCGTGACGTCAGGGAGCCTCTGGCGCGCGCGGCGACGGAGGGATCGGCTCTTTCTCCGGAGCGGCTCGTCGATGTCGCGCGCACGCTGAAGTCGGTGAGCGCGGCGTCGTCGTTTCTATCGACTCACGAGGAGCGGTGTCCGCATCTGGCGGCGCTTCTGCCTCACCTCGACGACGGCGACGGCCTCGCTGATGACATACTGGATGCGATAGACGCGTCGAGCTTCGAGGTGCTCGACTCGGCGAGCAGGGAGCTGGCGCGGATCAGGCGCCGTCTGGTCGCGACAAGGGCCAGGCTCGACGAAAAAATGGAGTCGATCCTTCGCGAGGCGTTCGCGGCGGGGAGCGTCCGCGAGTCAGAGATACACATCCGGAACGGGCGGAGGGTCCTGCCTGTCGCCAGGGAGCATCGGGGGCGCGTCAAGGGGCTCGTGCACGACCAGTCGGGGAGCGGGGCGACGCTCTTCGTCGAGCCTATGGACGCGGTCGAGCTCAACAACGAGCTCTCGGAGCTCGAGTCCGCGGAGCGGGAGGAAGTCGAACGCATTCTCCGCGAACTCACGAGGAGGCTGGGTCAGAGCTCGGACCGGATAGCTCGGTCGCTCGATGCGCTCGGTGAGCTCGACTTCGAGAGGGCGAAGGCGGCTCTCTCGTTCCACCTTGAAGCCGTGCGGCCGAAGCTGCGCGAAGACCGCAGCCTCTCGATTCGCTCGGGCAGACACCCGGTGCTTCTCACCGCTCGAGGGATCGAAGCCGTCGTGCCTCTCTCGGTCGAACTTGGCGGCGAAGCCACGACGCTCGTCATCTCGGGACCCAACGCGGGCGGCAAGACGGTGGCCTTGAAGACGATCGGGCTAATCTGCCTGATGGCGCAGTCCGGCATGCACGTGCCGGCGGGCCCCGATCCCGAGCTTCCCGTCTTCTCGGACATCTTCGCGGACATCGGAGACGAGCAGTCGATCGAGCAGGACCTCTCCACGTTCTCATCGCACATGCGCGCGATCCGGGAGATCGTGGAGGAGGCCGACGACGGTACGCTGGTGCTCATAGACGAGATGGGAGCCGGCACCGATCCCGAAGAGGGCGCTTCGCTCGCCATCGCCGTTCTCGAGTCGCTCCGCGATCGGAAGGCGCTGACCGTGGCGACGACCCATCTGGGAGTGGTCAAGAACCACGTCCACAACGAGGAGGGCATGCAGAACGGCTCGATGGCCTTCGATCCGGAGAGCCTGGAGCCCACCTTCCGGTTTCTGGCCGGCGTCCCCGGAGCGAGCCACGCCTTCACGGTGGCCGAGACGATGGGGCTTCCTCGACGCGTGCTCGACAGGGCCAGGGATCTGCGTGACTCGGACGCGGCCGCCATAGAGGGCCTTCTGGCCGACCTGTCGGAGCGGGAGCGCAGTCTGTCCGAGGCCGTGGAGCGGGCGGAGGCGCACGAGGAGCGGGCCAGGGTGCTGGCGCGCGACTACGAAGAGCGTCTGAAGGGCGTCAAGGACGAGAGGAAGAAGATACGCGGGCGGGCGCTGGCCGAGGCCAGGGAAATACTGGAACACGCCCGGTCGCTGGTTGAGGACACGGTCAAGGACATACGCCTCAGGCAGGCCGAGGCGGCGGCGATCAAGGACGCGAGGGCGAGGCTGAGCGAGCGCAAGGCTCAGGTGTCGAGAGCGATCGAGGCGCAGGAGAGCGCTCCGCCCGCGGACGACGGCGAGCCCCCGCGGGCCCTGGAGCCGGGCATGAGGATCAGAGTGGCGGGGCTCGGTCGCGAGGGCGAGCTTCTGGGTGTCCCGGATGACAGGCGTCGCGCGCGCGTTCGCATAAGGGGAAGGACGCTCGAGGTCGACGCGGAGGACCTCCGGCCGGCCACCGGGCCCGAGGGAGGGCCGTCCGGGTCCCGCGTGACCGTCAACGTCGAGTCGACCGACACATTCACCGGCGAGCTCCATCTGAGAGGCATGACGACCGACGAGGTGGGCGATGCGATCGAGCGTTTCGTGTCGGGCGCGCTGGTTCACGGCTTCACGACGCTTCGCATCGTTCACGGAAAGGGAACCGGGGCGCTCCGAAGCAAGACTCACGAGGTGCTGAAGGGAATGCCCTCGGTCAAGTCGTTCCGCCTGGGCAGGTGGGGCGAGGGGGACACCGGCGTCACGGTCGTCGAGCTGCGCTG
>WJLY01000034.1 GCA_014728245.1 Candidatus Effluviviaceae Genus IV sp. | reverse complement strand
GGGCCACGTCTCCTGCTCCACTATGATCTTGTGTTTGAACGCCGCCTTTACTCCGGGGCTGAGGTCCCCCGTGATGCAACTCTCACGAGCTGCATGGCCACAAACGGCGAAGAGGAGTGCTGCTGAGGTCGCTATGATCGCGGTCCGTTTCACGGTCCACCTCCTGATCACAGCGCGTACGGGAGACGAACCGTGCATTTGACATGCCAGCGTCGGATAGTGTCTGAACGCTCAGAAAGCTAACTGCAATGGCGCAATTCAGATGGAGCCTTCTGCCGAAGAGTGATTCGGTAAAGGTTCCGCACAGCGTGCTCAGCGTGGGTATGAAAAGTGACAACCTGGTTGACGCGGTTGCCCGCAAAGGAAGGCTGACTGCAACATCAATGCGCTATCTTACGTGGACGATCTTCGCGGTGTCGGTACGCTCGCCTACGATCGCACGGCAGAAGTAGACGCCGGCCGCGGCGCCTTCTCCGTCATCGGCGTCGCCCGACCACCTCAGGCAGTGGACGCCGCCGCGGCGGAAGCCCTCGGCAAGCGTGGCCACGCGCCTCCCGGAGACGTCGTATACGTGAACGCCTACGTTCGCGCCGCCGCACGGTACGGCCAGCTCCATTCTCGTCGTGGCCCCGAACGGATTGGGGGAGCACGGCGCCAGAAGCGGCAGCGAACCGTGGTCCTCACCACCTCCGGGCGTGGACGTCTCCCACGGGAGAGCGAACCCCAGCCCGGGGAGCGCGTCCCCGTCGAAGTCGAATAGCGTGAGGTTCTCGTACGGGTTGCCCGGCCCGCCGGGCACTGTGAGGTATCCGGGCTCCCAGTAGATCACGCCGCGTCCGAGCGCGCCGGGCGCCCCTTCGACGATAGCGAGCAGATCCCGCAGGAACGCCGCCTGGCCGGCGGGAGTGGCATCGTACCCGGGGTGAAGGTCGTCGGCCGAGTCGACGAAGTTGCCTGTCTCATCGTTGCCCTCAAGCGTCCACGGGTACGCGGTCTCCACAACCAGCAACTCCTTCCCGTAGACGTTCGCCAGGTCCCTCAGATTGTCGCGCAGGTTCCAGAGCGTTCCGTGCCACCAGGGATAGAACGACACGCCGATCGCGTCGAACGAAACTCCCTCGTCCGCCAGGTTGTCGAAAAACCACCTGCAGAGCCCGTTGCTGCCGCCGTTGTCAACGTGGACGACGATCCCGGGCCATTGCGCCTCCGGTATGCTGTCGCGGACCGCGGCGACGCCCGCGTCGAGCAGCGCGCCCAGGTTGGACCACTGCTCCGGAGTGTCCCACGCGCCACCGACGCGGCCGTCGTCCCACAGCATCCCCTGGCTGATCTCGTTCCCGAGCTGGACGTAGGACGGGATCACACCCTCGTCCCTGAACCTGACCATCGCCGCGTTCGTGTAGGCGTAGACGGAATCGACCAGCGCGGAGAAGGGCAGACCCACCCAGGCGGCCGGCTTCTCCTGGTGACCGGGGTCGGCCCAGGTATCCGAGTAGTGGAAGTCCAGCATGATCTCGTGGCCGGCCTCCGCGGCGTCCACCGCGTGCGCGACCGTGGCGTCTAGCCCGTGCCACGGCTCGTCCGGCGTGTGCCAGAGCCTGAGGCGCACGGTCCCGTAGCCGTGCTCCCGGAACGCTTCGAGCGGCTGGACCTGCAAGCCGTCCACCCTGTAGACCGCACCGAGCGAAAGAAGCCGCGGAAGGAAGGAGAGGTCCGCGCCGATCAGCCTGTCCTCAGGCTCCCACGCTTCATCGTGGTCGAAGTAGGTCGAAGGAAGCGCGAGCTCCGCATAGCCGTCGCCGTCCGGGGGCGGGAAGTCGTCGGGCTCCTCGCCGGACGCTGCGAACGTGCGGTTCGCGATGCTCTCTTCCCAGATCACCGAGGCAGGGTCGCCCGCCTCGTTCACGACGAACTTGTACTCCACGCCTTCCCCGGGCTGGAGGTCCTCGAACCTCACACGGCCGGAGTAGACCATCGTCGCTCCCTCACGGACTAGAGCGGCGCCTGCGCCCGACCAGTTCCCCAGGGCCGAGTGGTTGCCGCGCACCGCCACCACGTCCGACGCGGGGTCGAGAGCGCCCCACGCCGCCTCGAGCGACATGTCGACAGTGAACGTGACGTCCGTTCCGCTCGCCGAAGCGGGAATAGCGCCGACAAGCAGAACGGTCGTCACAACCGCCGCGCACGTGAATGCGCGCGCGAACAGAGCCCTGTGCTCGATGCCCGGCACCTTCGCCTCTCTCCCCGCATACTCGGGCCAACGCTTCCGCCCGGAAATGGCAGGGCCACCCCGGTCCGGGGCGGCCCTGAAGGTTCGGTTCACTTGTCCGGTCCGTCTGCGGTGCTACTCTTCGATCTTGAGCACGTTCTCCGCAGCCGGGCCCTTCTCGCTCTGCACGACGTCGAACTCGACGTGATCGCCCTCGGCCAGCGTCTTGAAGTCGCCGCCGCTCTTGATCGCAGAGAAATGAACGAAGACGTCCTTGGAACCATCGTCGGGAGTGATGAACCCGAAGCCCTTGGCGTCGTTGAACCACTTCACTCGTCCGGTCATGCTCACTTCTACTACCCCTCTCGTTTCGCCGGCGAGCGGATGTTCCGCTCACTGCCGGCACTCCTAACGCCGGGCGCGGGCTTCTCTGACCTCGCGTTCCGGCCACTGCTCCCTCGGGACGGCCTTCCGCCCCTGCGGGTCGAACCAACGCCGATCACCGGTGCGCCTTCCGGAGCCCCCGGCGGCGCTCAAGACCGATGTCCCAAAAAAGGGGACCAGCCAGCGCGCCAAGTCCCCTTACAGAGTCTTCGGTCGTGTCGCACTACCGACGTGGCTGCCTCCGCTCACCTTGGAGTCTACCTGACGCGCCGGTCTCTGTCAAGAGAAACTGCAATCATCCGGGCAAAATGAGCGTGAGGATACCACCGTCAGTGAATTGATGACTCTACAGTCAGCGCCTCGGCGAGCCGCCCCGCCAGCGTCCTCGCGTCCTCGCCGGGACCCTCCGTGACGCTGCAGCCCGGGAGGACGAACTTCCCCGCGACCTCACACTCGCAGTAGGACGCGAACCGGTCGAAGACCGTCTGGATGGCGTCGGCGTTGTTCTCCGCGGGCCCGGCGGCCGTGACCAGCATCGCGATCCTCTTGCCCTGAACGAGCGACTTCTTGGCCGGCGAGCCGTACGTCTTGACCAGACAGAAGTGGCGCTCCATGAGAGCCCTCAGGTCGGAAGCTACGCCCCACATGTAGAGGGGCGTCGCGTACACGATGGCGTCGGCCCCGAGTATCTCATCCAGAATACCGGTGGCGTCGTCTCGCTGTACGCACCCCGGCTCGTTGGGGGAATCCGCGCACGCGTAGCAGCCTCGGCAGCCGATGATATTGAGTTGGGCTACGTCGTACCGCTTGATCTCGTGCCCGGCGGCGAGGCTCTCCTCGACCATCTCCAGAACGGTCGCGGTGTTGCCGGTCGGTCTGGGACTTCCCATGAGCATTACGATCTTCATGCGCGCTCCCCCCTCCTTGCGCGGCCGCTGCCGCAGCTCGTTGTCTCCTCTGGTCGTCGGCATTCTAGCACGTTGCGGGTCCGAGGAGAATCCCGCCTCTCTCCGTCCACGAGGTCGCTTCTTTCGCCGGCCTCGGACGCTCGCGCCGTTGATGTAAGCCCAGCGCTCAGGTACTCTTGTATTGTGCCGGAGCGTAGAGAGCGTGGAGCCCCGCGCCGGGGCGGCCGCTCCCACTCCGGCGAACGGACCCTGGCCGCGGAGGGACGTCGGCAGACATGTGGCACACGGCGCGCAAGGCCTACAAGCACCTTCCCGTCCCGATGCAGAGAGCGCTCGTGAAGATATACGGCCGGCTCATCCGCGCCGAGCGGATCCGGCCCGAATCAAGAGAGCTCGAGCGGTTCCTCGAGGAGTCCGAGCGGTGGGAGCCCGGGAGAATGCGCGAATACCAGGAGGAGCGCCTGCGCGCGATCGTCCGCCACGCGTACGAGACAGTCCCGCACTACCGTGAGACCATGGATCGGCTCGGGCTCAAGCCGGGCGACATCCGCCGGATCGACGACCTGCAGAAGCTGCCCGTACTGCACAAGAGAGACGTCCGCGCGCTGGGGAAACGCCTGCGTTCGAAGGCCGTTCCGCGAAGCGCGCTCTGGAGCGCGGCCACGTCCGCGACGAGCGGCTCTCCCCTGCCGGTGTACAGGGACCGCCCGGTCTCGTTGATGAACCACGCCTGCTACATGCGACTCCGGCGTTGGGCCGGGTTTCCCTTCGGAGTGCCCTACGTGACCATCCAGGGCAGGTTGATCGTATCGGACCGCCAGAAACATCCTCCGTTCTGGCGCAGAAACCCGGCGTGGAACCAGCTCCTCATGTCGACCGTTCATCTGAGTGACGAGAACATACCGCTCTACCTGCGCGAGATGCGCGATTTCGGAGCGCGCGCCATGGAGGCGTTCCCTTCGTGCGCGTTCATAATAGCGCGGTATCTCGAGAGCAGGGACGAGCACTTCCCGCTCGAGGCGCTCACGACGACGGGCGAGCCGTTGCTCCCCACGGAGAGAGACATCATCGAGGAGCGATTCCAGACCAGGGCGTTCGACGCCTACAGCACGGCCGAGCGCGTCGCGTTCTCCAGCGAGTGCGAGGAGCACAACGGCCACCACCTGTACGCCGAGTTCGGCATCACCGAGATCGTCGACGAAGAAGGCAGGCGGCAGGCGCCGGGCTCGCCCGGGCTCATCGTGGGAACCAGCCTGCACAACATGGGCGCACCCCTCCTCCGCTACGCGTGCGGCGACGTCGGCGCGATGGCGGACAGAAGCTGCCCGTGCGGGAGAACGCTCCCGATGATGGAGGGACTCGCCTCGCGTGTCGGCGACGTGATAGTCACACCGGACGGCCGGATGCTGCCGCCGATCATGGTGAGCTGGAGCATAAAGGCGGTGAGCAACGTGATCCAGTGGCAGCTCGTCCAGCGCACGCCCGACGAGGTCCGGCTGTCGCTGGTCAAGGACGGCCCGCTAACGGACAAGGAAAGAGCCGGCATTCTCGAGTACTTCGCCCGCAGGCTGGGCGCGGACGTGCGCGTCCACATAGAACAGGTGGACCAGATACCTGCTTCGGCGACCGGCAAGGTCCGGCACGTCGTCTCATCCGTGCCGCTCGTTTGGGGCTCGCCCAACCGATGGAGCGGCCGAGACGAGCACGAGGGCGACGACTGAACTCCCTACCTGCGGTTCCCTCTCAGATAGATGTAGGGCCGGTCCTCGAATTCGACCAGGTCGCCGTCCTCGAGCTTCCGTTCTTCCCCGACGGCATCGCCGTTGACCCTCACTTCGCCCTTGACGACTCTCAGCGTGGGCGGCGTTCCGTCCGGCGTGCCGACGAACTCGACGAGCGTCTCGGAGAGATCGACGCCCAGTTCCGTTCCCTCTCCGACCTCCACCGCGGGGAGCCCCGGATTCTCGATCGGTATGCAGCTCCGCACGCCGACGATGCCTTCTGGATAGACGGGCTTGAGGTACCCTTTGACCCTAACCTCGCGCCGCATGAGAGGCTTGGTGAAGGCGTGTGTCCACGACTGCTTCCTCTGCACCCCGATCGCTACGAACCCCATGATGACTCCGAGCACGCCTACGATCGTCTCGTACACCGTGTCGGCG
>WJLY01000275.1 GCA_014728245.1 Candidatus Effluviviaceae Genus IV sp. | reverse complement strand
CCTTCAGGCGGTCCAGCTCGTACAGGTGGTCGCGCCACTTGCGGTCTATGACCTGCAGGAAGACCAGCCGCTCGACCTTCCTCATGAGCTCCGGCCCGAGCTGCTGCTCGCGGCGGTCGTAGGCGAGCCTGGCCGCTTTCATCAGGTTATCGCGCAACCCCTCCTGCGTGATGGTCGTAACGTCGGATTCGGAGAAGTCGATGTCGACGAGGAAGATCCTCCGCATCTCCTCCCTGAGCCCGCTCAGATTCCATTTCTCCTGGATCTCCGTCGGCGACGTGTGCGAGTCGACCAGTCTCTGGATGATGTCGCCGAATATCTCCAGGACCTCCTCCCGCATGTCGGCTCCTTCGAGCGTGTTGAGCCGCTGCGAGTAGATGACCTCGCGCTGCTGGTTCATCACGTCGTCGTACTCGAGGAGGTGCTTCCTGATCTCGAAGTTGTGCGCCTCGACCCGCCTCTGGGCCCGCTCGATGGCCCTCGTGACCATCGGGTGCTGGATCACCTCGCCCTCCTGCACGCCCAGCGTCGTCATCACTTTGGCGATCCGCTCGGAGCCGAAGAGCCGCATGAGGTCGTCCTCGAGCGAGATGAAGAACTGGGACGCGCCGGGGTCCCCCTGCCGGCCGCTCCTCCCGCGGAGCTGCCTGTCGATGCGCCTCGCGTCGTGGCGCTCCGTACCGAGTATCCGGAGGCCGCACGGCATGTCGGCGAGGCACTCCTCGGTCCTGTCGTGCCCGGTCGGGCAGTTCGCGCAGTCCTTGTCCTCGCACCGGAGACAGCACTTCTCGCAGCGGAGCACGCCCGGCCCCAGCTTGATGTCGGTTCCGCGGCCGGCCATGTTGGTCGCGATCGTCACCGCTCCGGCCTGCCCCGCGTCCCTCACGATCTCGGCCTCCCGCTGGTGGTGCTTGGCGTTCAGCACGTTGTGGGGGATCTTCTTGCGCTTGAGGAGCCTCGAGATGATCTCGGACACCTCGACGGTTACCGTGCCCACGAGCACGGGCTGCCTTCGCTCGTGCAGCCGCTCTATCTCCTCCAGAACGGAGTTGAATTTCTCCCGCCTGGTCTTGAAGATCACGTCGTCGTAGTCGGCGCGCCTGATGGGCTCGTTCGTCGGTATCACCTGGACGCCCATCTCGTAGATCTCGAGGAACTCGTCCTCCTCGGTCTCCGCCGTGCCTGTCATGCCCGCCAGCTTGTCGTACATCCTGAAGTAGTTCTGGAGCGTGATCGTCGCGAGCGTCTGCGTCTCCCGCTCGATCTGGACGCCCTCCTTCGCCTCGACCGCCTGGTGGAGGCCGTCGGACCACCGCCTCCCGGGCATGAGCCGCCCGGTGAACTCGTCGACGATCATCACCTTGCCGTCCTGCACGACGTAGTCGACGTTCTTCTCGAAGACCGAGTAGGCCTTGAGGAGCGCCGAGACGTTGTGAATCCGCTCGCTCGTCTTGGCGTACTCCAGGTGCAGGGCGTTCTTCTTCTCCGCCTTCTCGGCGGGCGTCAACGAATCGTCGCGGTCGACCGCCTCGAGCTGCTCGGAAAGGTCGGGCAGGACGAGCAGGTTCCGCTCCTCCGGAGAAAGCTCGTCGCGCCCCTTCTCCGTGAGCGCGACGTTCCTTCCCTTCTCTTCCATCGCGTAGAGGAGGTCCTCGTCGAGCTCCGTCAGGACCTTGTCCCGCATGAGCTCTGCCTCGGTACGCTGGACCTCGGTCTTGAGAGCCGGGTCCTCCATGAGACGGAGGAGCCTCCTGTGCTTGGGCGCGCCGCGCGACACCTGGACCAGCTTGACGAGCCCCTCGTACCGTGTCTCGTCGTCGCCGAGCAGCCGGTCCGCCTCGTCGAGAATCGAGTTGACGAGTCTGGTCTGCTTCCTGACCAGCCGCTGGACGGGCGCCTTCAGTCGGTCGAACATGTGGGTCGAATGCTCGACGACGCCGGAGATGATGAGAGGCGTCCGAGCCTCGTCGATGAGGACGCTGTCAACCTCGTCTACGATGGCGTAGTGGTGACCGCGCTGGACGCGGTCCTCGAGGCGCACCGCCATGTTGTCGCGGAGGTAGTCGAAGCCGAACTCGTTGTTGGTCCCGTAGGTTATGTCCGCAGCGTAGTGCTCCCTGCGCTCCTCGGGCGTCTGGCCGGTCTGTATGCACCCGACGGAGAGCCCGAGGAACTCGTAGACGGGGCCCATCCATTCGGCGTCGCGTTTGGCCAGATAGTCGTTCACGGTGACCAGATGCGCGCCCTTTCCCGGCAAGGCGTTCAGGTAGAGCGGCATGGTCGCTGCGAGCGTCTTTCCCTCGCCGGTGGCCATCTCCGCGATCTCGCCCCGGTGGAGCACGATGGCGCCCATGATCTGAACGTCGAACGGGACCATCTGCCAGTCGGTCTCGTGCCCCACGACGTCCCAGCTCGTGCCGACAAGCCTCCGACACGTCTCCTTGACGACCGCGAACGCCTCGTGCATGAGGTCGTCGACGGTCTCTCCGTCGGCCAGGCGGCCGCGGAACTCGTCGGTCTTCGCCTTGAGGTCGTCGTCCGAGAGGGCCGAGAGCCCCTCGAAGCTCTCGTTGACCTTCGCGACATCCGGCCAGAGTTTCTTCGCCTCTCGGTCGGACTTAGTGCCGACCAGCTTCTCCAGGAGCTTGTTGAACAAGGGCCTCTCCTCACAAGGGCAGGAGCGCCGCGCCACGGCCTCCGGCCATGCTCGCGGCAGGTCAGCCGCTCAAGCTAACAGAGTTCGGCAGCGGGCGCAAGCACAGGGGCGCCGCTCCCGTAGACCCTTCCCTGCTCGTATCCGCTCTGTCGCAGGGCACTTGCGCCTGCGCCCAGGGCGCCCCCCCGCGCCGGGCCCGCCGGAGCGCCGTCCGGACGCGGCCCTCAGCGGCCCACGACCAGCTCGATCTGTGCGGTATGCTGGAAATAGCGGCCCGACGAGTACGTCGGCCTCGCCTCGATCGCGAGGGTGTAGCGGCCCGGGCCCAGCGCCGGGGGCAGCTCGCGCCCGCTCCCGCCCCAGCGTTCCGTGTTCGGCCCGATCCTGCGCCGTCGGTTGTCGACCAGGACGGCGACCTCTTCTCCCTCCTCGTCGAGCAGGGTGATCGTGACGCGCGATGTCTCCGTCAGGTCGTAACGCAGCTCGAGAGCGGGAGCTTCCGCATCGAGCGTGTCCGGCTCTGCGGCGAGGTTCTCGATGTCAGTGCCGATCCACAGATACTGCGCGCCGTCCCGCTCGGTCACGAATATCTGCCCGAACCGCCTCCAGAGCGTTATTCCTCTGGGATCGTCGAACTCCCCGTCGCCGTTGCCGGTCTCTCCGAAGGCCGTCACGTATCGGAAGTCCCTGTCGAACTTGTGGATCCTGCCGCCTTCGCCGTCGACCGCGTAGACGTTGCCGTAGTAGTCGATCGCCAGCGCCCCGAATCCGGCGTCGTCCGAGCCCGTAACGGTCGCATCGACCGTGTGGAGCAGCCTCCCTTCCAGATCGAACGCCGAGAGCCTCTTTCCCTCCAGATCACTCACTGCGATGAATCCCCTCCTCCGGGAGAACCACTCGTCGCCGTCCTCCACGACGGCGAGGCCCGCGGGGCGCGAGAGCGACAGCGCGCGCTCCTCGTCTCCCTTTATCGTCCGGACGAGCTCGCCCGAGGGACTCGCTATCGCCACGCGGTCGTTCCCGGTGTCACAGACGTAGACGCGGCCGGACGCGCCCAGGTCGATGTCCGACGGCCGTCGCAGGCCGGGCGCTCCGCCGTCTCCGAGGTCGAACGATGACACCCAGCGGAGAGAGCCGTCCGCGTAGCGTAGCCTGGCCACCCTGTCGTTCCCCGTGTCCGCCACGTAGACGTTGCCGTTCTCGTCGGCGGCTATGCCGAGGGGCGCTCTGAACTGGCCTCTCCCGGCGCCGCACTCCCCGTAGACCGACGCCTCGTAGATCGACTTGTTGAAGATGATCTCGCATCGTCCGGAGTTGAGGCCGAAGACGGTCAGCTCGTCGTCGTCCTTCGCGGTCGACGGGTCGTCATTCGAGTCGAGCTTCACCGCCGCTATTCCCGCGGGGTCATCGAGCTCCGTCCGCGTGCCGAGATAGATGAACCTGTGGAAGTCGGTGACCTTGTGCAGGCCGAGGCAGTGGCCGAAAGGCGGATACACGAGCGTTGTCTGCTCGCCGGCGGCAAGGGCCGGCGAGAGGGCGGCGGCCAGAGCGGAGGCGCACAGCGCCGCGG
>WJLY01000274.1 GCA_014728245.1 Candidatus Effluviviaceae Genus IV sp. | reverse complement strand
GGGCAGGGAGGTCTCGGTCATGTGCGACGCCACCGGAGAGGGCCGGACGCGCGGCCAGGCGTGGGAGCTGGACGGGGTCGCACTCTGGCCGGCCGACGCCGCCCCGACGCTCGAGCCCGGCGACATCTTCCGGGCCCGCGTAACGGGAGCCGACGGATTCGATCTGAGCGTTGTGCCGGTGCCGCGGGGGACAGAAACCGCTTGATGGCCGAGACGGCCTTGTGCTAGCTTTGCGCGAATCTCCGGGGGCAAGGGCGGTGCGGGGAGGGGACTGGAGATGAGAGGCTGGAGTGGTGCCGGTGGCGGCGGGAACGTCCCTCCGGTGGAGCCGACAGATCTGGAGCTTCTGGCGCTCCTCCTGTCCGGGGGAACCGGACGGTCTCCGGCCTGGGAGGTCGGCGCCGCCCTCCTCGACCGTTTCGGGTCTCTGGGGGCGGTCCTGAAGGAGCCGCCGTCCAATCTCGTCCGGGTCCGCGGAGTGGGGCGAGGGATGGCGGCCCGCCTGAGAGCTGCGAGAGAGGTCGGAAGACGCTTCTGGACGCACGAACGTCGCTCGACGAAGCTCTACGTGTCGGGGCCTTCGGACGTCGCCGAGCTCTTCATGCGGGAGATGGGCGAACTCGACAGGGAGCACTTCAGGGCGCTCCTTCTGGACACCAAGAACCGGATCCTCGGCGTCAGGACGATCTCGATAGGGTCTCTGAACTCATCGGTCGTTCACGCAAGAGAGGTTTTCAAGGCCGCCGTGGCCGAGAGCGCGCAGGCTATCGTTCTCATACACAATCACCCCTCCGGGCTGCCGGAGCCTTCGAGCGAAGACGTGGCTGTGACGAGAAGGCTCGCGGAAGCAGGTAGGATACTCGGGATCGAGATACTGGACCACGTGATAGTCGGCGCGCAGGGTTTCACGAGTCTCAAGGAACTCGGTCACATCTGAAGCTGCACTGGTGCTCCGGCGGCGCCACGCGCCCCGGGCCCGACACAGGCGGGAATGCTAAACATGATCCTCGACTCCGTTCTCGGCCTCGTCAACGACGTCGCCATCGACCTGGGAACAGCCAACACCCTCATATACGTCAAGGGAAGAGGCGTCGTCCTGAACGAGCCGTCCGTGATCGCGGTCCAGAAGGGGACCGGCCAGGTCGTCGCGGTCGGAACCAAGGCCAAGGAGATGCTGGGCCGGACGCCGGACGGCATAAAGGCCGTGCGGCCTATGAAAGACGGCGTGATCGCCGACTTCGAGGGGACCGAGGAGCTTCTCCGCGAGTTCATCCTGCAGGTACAGAGGCGTCGGCTGCTCGTCCGCCCCAGGATGGTCATCTGCGTTCCGTCCGGCATCACGGAGGTCGAACGAAGGGCCGTTCAGGACTCGGCGGAGCACGCGGGCGCTCGCGAGGTCTTCCTCGTGGCGGAGCCGATCGCGGCCGCGATCGGCGTCGGGCTCCCGGTCGACAAGCCCTCGGGAAACATGGTGGTCGACATAGGCGGCGGCACGACCGAGATCGCCGTCATCGCTCTCTCGGGCATCGTCAACCACACCTCGGTCAGGGTCGGCGGAGACGAGATGGACGAGGCGATCATGAACCACCTGAGAAGGAGCTACAACCTGCTGATCGGGGAACAGACCGCCGAGCAGATCAAGATCCAGATCGGATCCGCGTACCCGCTCGAGGAAGAGATGGAAACGTCCGTCAAGGGACGCGACCTCGTAGGGGGCGTGCCAAGGACGCTGAAGATCACGTCGGAGGAGATCCGGGAGGCGCTTCAGGAACCGATCTCGGCCATCGTCGAGGCACTGAAGCTGTCGCTGGAGGAGACGCCGCCGGAGCTCGCGGCCGATCTCGTCGACAGAGGAATCGTCATGACCGGCGGCGGCTCCCTCCTTCGCGGGCTCGACGTCCTACTCCGCGAGGAGACGAAACTCCCCATCAACATCGTCGAGAACCCACTGACCTGCGTAGTGCTCGGCACCGGCAAGATACTCGAGAGCATCTCCCAATACGAACCAGTGTTGATGAGATCCGCAAAGAGGTAGGAACCCGGGATGGCATTTCATCTCACCCGCCTCCTCCGCGGGAACCGCGATCTCTCAACCTTCCTCACATGCGCGGCCGTCTCGTTCGTGCTACTGGCCCTTCCGCCGGCCGCCAAGGAGACCGCCGGGCGCGCGCTCTCGGGCGTCGTCCTGGGGCCCTTCAAGCGCCTCACGACGGCCGCAATAGAGACCGCACAGGTGAGGGAGGAGAACGCGGCCCTCCGTCGCATCGCCGCCGAGCTCATGAACGAGAGAAACGCGCTCATAGAGCACCGGCAGGAGAACGAGCGCCTGCGCGAGCTTCTACGCGTTCTGGTCACGTTCCCGGAAGAGGAGAGCTTCGAGCTTCTCCCGGCTCGAGTGATAGGCATGCCGGGCGGGCGCGTCATCGAGAGGATGGAGATAGACAGAGGCGCGGAGCACGGCGCCCGCGCCGGGATGGCCGTGGTTACGCCGGAAGGTCTGGTCGGCAAGGTCGTAACGGTCCATCCGACGCGAGCGCTGGTGGAGCCGCTGGCCAACGCCTCTTCGGCAGTCAGCGTGGTGACCGAACGAGGTCGCGTACGAGGCGTTCTGAAACCCCGGTACCACGCGGCGTCCGAGCTGACGACGTGGCAGATCGACTACGTGCCTGCCCGGTCCGACGTCGAGCCCGGCGACCGTGTCATCACGTCGGGGCTGGGGGGCGTCGTTCCGGCGGGCCTATCCGTCGGAACGGTGACGTCGGTCGAGGACGGGCCGCTCACGATGGAGGTGGACGTCAGACTCAACGTCGACTTCTCCAAGGTGGAGCACGTGTTCGTCATAACCGGAACCAGATCCGGTCCGCGGCCGCTTACCGACATGGAGGAGAAACTGCTCCGGGAGATAGAGAAGCTGTCCGAAGAGGAGCACGAATAGATGCGGCTGGGAGCCTATGCGGCGCTTGCCTTCGTCGCGGTGGTCCTCGACGCGACGGTCGCCCCCGAAGTCGAGATCCTGGGCGCGCGCCCGGACCTCCTCGTCCTCGTCGTGGTGTATGGCAGTCTGGCGCTCGGCTCTCGCCCGGCCACGATAGGCGGCTTCCTGATGGGGCTGGTGGTCGACACCGAGCTCCCGGAGTACCTGGGCCTGCACGCTTTCGCGCTGGCCGTTGTCGGTTTTCTCTCCGCTGGGATCTGGGAGCATCTGGTGAGAAGCAACGTGTTCGTGCAGTGCGGCGTGCTCCTGGTTGCCACCATGCTGCACGACGGCATCTACTACCTCGTCTACTACAGGAATCACCTCGACATGTACACGAGCTTCCTGGCCCGCTACGGGCTTCTCGGCGGGCTTTACACTGCGGCGCTCGGCGCGCTCGTCTTCGGGCTGGCCCGAGCCCGCGGATGGAGGGCGATAGCCGGTGACCGCAGCCCCTAGCGCCCGCGCGACGCTCGACACGTCTCGCGCCAGATCCCGTTTCCTGAGGACCGTGGCTCTCGCCGTCTTCGTCGTCATCGTGGCGAGGCTCGGCTGGCTTCAACTCGTGAGAGGAGGCTTCTACCGCCACCTGTCGGAGGACAACTACGTCCAGGGCTTTGAGATCCACGCGCCGAGGGGCCTCATACTCGACAGGAGCGGCGTCATACTCGCGGACAACCGCGCCGCGCTCTCCATCACGCTCTCGAGAATGCGCGACAGGGACGACGAGGCGCTCGAAGAGGAGCTCTGTGATCTACTCGACCTGGTCCCCGCGTACGTGGCCGGGAAACTGGCCGAGGCGCGGGGGACCTACTACGGCAGCATCACCCTCATCGAGGACGCTACTCTCGAACAGGTATCGCTGGTCGAGGAACGTCGCACGACCCTTCCCGGCGTCAAGGTCGAGGCGACGGCCCGGCGACGATACCTGCGTCCCATGCTGGCTAGCCACGCGCTGGGGTACGTCGGCGAGGTCTCGGAGCGTGAACTCGAGACCATGCGGCCGCTGGGCTACTCCGCCGGCGACGTCACGGGCAAGTCGGGCGTCGAGAAGCGGTACGAGCTTCTGCTCCGGGGCCGAGACGGGGTCGAGTACTGGGTCTGCGACGCCTCGGGAGTGGAGCTCTACCCGTTCGAGGGCGGCCCGTCGCAGGAAGCGAGGCCTGGGGGCAACCTCGTGCTCACGATCGACTCGGTGGCGCAGGAGGCGGCCTCCCGGGCTCTGGCCGGGTTCGACGCCGGGGCCGTCGTGGCCCTGGAGCCCTCGACGGGCGAGGTCCTGGTCCTCGCGTCGCATCCTTCGCCCGACCCGAACTCGCTGGTCGACGGCCTCTCGACGGAAGAGTGGAGGGAGCTTACGACCGGAACGAGGCATCCGCTGCTCAACAGATGCGTACAGGCGACCTACCCTCCGGGCTCCCAGTTCAAGCTCGTGACGGCGGCGGCCGGGCTGGAGACCGGCGAGACCGACAGGTACAGGACCGTGACGTGCCGGGGCGCGTACAAGTACGGGATCCGCACGTTCCGATGCTGGAAGCCCGAGGGGCACGGGGTTACCGACCTTCGGAAGAGCATCACACAGTCGTGCGACGTCTACTTC
>WJLY01000273.1 GCA_014728245.1 Candidatus Effluviviaceae Genus IV sp. | reverse complement strand
TTCCTCTTCATCTCGCGGACACCGCTTCTCGCGGACACTGCTTCTTCGGAAATAACTCCGCGGGAACACGCGCCTCCCGCCGCGAAGATTTAGACGGGCCCCCTCGGGGGCTATTCAACGGATGGGCTCGCAGGACGCGCGCCGGCGCGGTAGCGGCAGGTCCGCTCGGACCGACAGTTGTTCGCGGGCGATGGATCAGGAAAGGTGCGTTGGCTGGTGCGCGCTCGGACCGGAAGGAGGCAGCGGAGCGCCGGAGCAGCACGCCGCGCAAACGTCCGTACGCCAACCAGAGGAACCGGAACTCCGTCCGGAGGTGAAAAACCGGGTGGATTCGAACTGCGCTTCGGACTACCTGCGGGCGGAGAGAGCCAGTAGGAGCACGCCGTCGCCGACGGGCGGACCGCCCAGAAGGACGACGCCGCCGTTCTCGAGTCGGATCCTCGTGCGCAGCACGATCTCGCGCCGCGTCGCGCGCCCCCGCTCATCCCGGAGATCTTCGTCGCGCGACTGGACGTCGTGGAAGAGGGTCACGAGCATCTCTATGCGTCCCGGGCCCTCGGACTCGAACCGCTCGGGTTCGACCTCCAGCGAGAATCGCTCGGGAAGCTGAAACATGCAGGCCGCTCCGAAGCCGGCCTCGGAGCGCGAGCTTCCCGCGAACGAGTACCGCCGGTAGGCGAACAGCGACTCCAGCTTCTCACCGTAGGACGAAAGCTTCGGGTCGATCACCGGCGCGTCGCCCGATCTCTGCCCCTCGGACGCGGTCGTCGACGCCACGATCGAGGTCACCTGTATGGAGACCTCCGATGCCGCGGTCGCGTCCGTGCTCCAGGCGGGAGCGATGAGCAGAGCAAGCAGGAAAGCAATAGCAGTGTGCTTCATTCGCGTCTCCGGACAGACCGGTTTCAGGAGCCCCGGGGGGCCGCCGGTCTGTCATCTCCCAGGCCCTCTTCCGCTTCCTCCGCGAACACCCAGATCACGGTCATCTCCGGATCGTGGCTCGTGAAGAACATCGGAGTGTAGCCTGACGCATAGCTCTCGATGCTGTCGACCATGCATTCATTGCCCGCGGCGCCTGCCGGCGACACCAGGAACCTGCCGGCCGGACTCAACAGAACCGCCACGAGCGCAACTACCGCGAACGCCCAGGCCGCGGCGTAGGCGCGCCTGCGGTCGGTCCCGCAGACCGGCGCCGTCCACCTTCTGGGCGCGGCAACAACCGTCTCTCTGTCGATCCTGTCCAGCGACCTCGAGAGCTCGCTCCGGAAGACGCGCCAGCGCGCTTCCGAAACCGGCGGAGGCGTGGCCTTCTTCAGGATTCTAGCAGATGCGACGATCGAGTCAAGCTGACGGGAACAGTCCTCGCAGGAGCGCAGGTGGCGCTCCACCTTCCTTTTCAATCGCCCGCTCAGCTCGCCGTCCGCATAGGCCGTGAGGTACCGCTCGATCCTGCAAGACCGGGCCATGGCTATTCTTCCTCTCCCCCGCCGCCGACGGGGCCGCCGGCGTCCACGTAAGGCTTTAGCATTTTCTGCAGTTTCTTCCTCGCGTAGTGAAGCCTGGACATCACGGTCCCGATCGAGCAACCGACCACTTCCGCGATCTCCTTGTAGGACATGCCCTCTATCTCGTAGAGGACGAAAACCGACTTGTGATATTCGGGGAGCGAGTCGATCGCTTCCTGTATCTTCTCCCCCAGCTCGCCAGAGAGCGCCAGGTCGTCCGGCGAGCGATCTCCACCCGGCTCGACTGGCTCCGTGTCGGCGTACTCGGCGACCTCCTCCGGAACCGTCTGCGGCTCGACCGATCTGTTGCGTCGCCGCGTGTAGTCGATGCAGGTGTTCATCGTCACGCGGTAGAGCCAGGTCGAGAAACTCGAGCGGCCCTTGAAGCTCTTGATTCCGCGGTAAGCCCTGATGAAGGAATCCTGGGCCAGGTCGAGCGCGAGGTCCGGGTCGTGCGCGAACCTGTAGGCCACCGCGTAGACGATGTCCTTGTACTTCTCGACGAGGAAGTCGAACGCTTCGCGGTCGCCGGCCTGCGCGGCCCTGATCTTCTCCCTGTCGACCTCCCTGGAGTCGCGCTCTGGCATTCTCCCTCGCCGCGTGCTTAGACGGTTGTCCCGGGGCCCTATTCACCGCGCCGCGCCCGACGTCCGGAGACCGTCCGGGCCGTCGGAGCCTGCACCTGGCGTGCCGAACGGGCGCTCAGCTTCAGTCTTCCTGCAGGCTCGCCGGTATGCGAGGTACGCGTCCACGCCCGGCAGGCCGTGAGCGCTCGATACGCCCGCACGCCCACGGTACGCCAACGTGCGCCCGGTGCGCCGACATGGCCCCCGTACGCCGGCACGGTCCCCGTACGGCGGCATGCCCCGGCGCGGCCCGCCGGCGCGCACCTAGTAGGTTATCTCTCCGAACTCCTCGAGCTTGCCCGTCACGAGGTCCCTGATCTCCCGGAGTCGCTCCTCGGTCCTGGCCTCGAACCGCATCACGATGACCGGCTGCGTGTTCGAAGCCCTCACGAGCCCCCAGCCGTCACCGAAGAGGACGCGAACACCGTCGACGTCGATCACGTCGTAGTTGGAGCTGAAGTAGTCGACGGCCTTCTTCACCATCTCGAACTTGACCGCGTCGTCCCGGACCTCGCCTCTGATCTCCGGCGTTGAGTGGTACTTGGGGATCGTGTCGACCAGCTCGGAGAGCGTCCTGTCAGTCCTGGATAGCATCTGGAGAACGCGGCAGGACGCGTATATCGCGTCGTCGAACGGATAGTAGTCGTCCGCGAGCACCATGTGGCCGCTCATCTCGCCGCCTATCGGCGCGCCCGAGTCGACGATCTTCTCCTTGAGGAGCGAGTGGCCCGTCTTCCACATGACCGGCGTGCCGCCGTGCGCCTCGATGTCCTCCACGAGCGCCTGCGAGCACTTCACGTCGAAGACGATCTCGGCCGGCCCCTTCTCGAGTATCTCCCTGGCCAGAAGCGCCAGCACCTTGTCCGCGAATATGAGCCGCCCCTTCTCGTCGACCGTCCCGACGCGGTCGGCGTCGCCGTCGTAGCCTATCCCCACGTCGGCGTCCTCCCGAGTGACGGCCGCGAGGAGGTCCTGTATGTAGTCCAGCACGGTGGGATCGGGATGGTGATTGGGGAAGTCGCCGTCCGGCTCGCAGTAGAGCGGGACGACCTCGCACCCGATGCTCTCGAGAAGCTCCCTCGCCACGAAGCTGGCGGCCCCGTTCCCGCAGTCGGCCACGACCTTGAGTGGGCGGTCGAGCTTGATGCGCGAGCGTATGGCCTCGACGTAGGCGTCCCTCACGGAGGCCTCCGACCGCCGGCCCGACCCCGTCTCGAAATCCTCGTTTTCGATGATCTCGCGAATCTTCTGGATGTCGTCGCCGTAGACCGAGGCCTTGCGCATGTTCATCTTGATGCCGTTCATGTCGGGCGGATTGTGGCTGCCGGTGATCATGACGGCCCCGTCGACCGGAAGCTCGTACTCGCTGAAGTAGAGGGCCGGCGTCGGCGAGAGACCGATGTCGGTGACGTCGATGCCGGTCGAGAGGAGCCCCTCTGTGATCGCCCTCATGAAGCCCCCGGTCGAATGCCTCACATCGCCTCCGAGAGCGACCGACCCCGCGTCGTTACGCCGCAGGAACGTGCCGAGCCCCCTGCCGATCAGCGTCACCGTTTCCTCGGTAAGGTCGGTCCCGACCACTCCCCTGATGTCGTACTCCCGGAAGATGTGGCTCTTCATGTGCAGTCCTTTCGCTGTCTCGCATGAACGTCGCCGGACTACGGCTGTATCAGCGGGATTCCCTTCCAGTCGTCATCGTCGGACTCCTCGTCCTCCGATCCGGGCGGAAAGCCTCCGTTCTGAGGCGAAGCCTCTCCCGGCTGCGCGGGCCAGGCGGGCATCCCCCGCCTTATGGACCCTGCGCCGGGGCCCGGTCGGCCTGTCTCCTCGCCTGCGCCCCCCGTTCCCGAATGCCCGGCAAGCTCCGCCTCGACGTCGGTCGACTTCCCGATCGTCCTCCGGACGTCGATCCACCAGCCGACGGCATCGGGCGACGTGAACTGGAACACCTGCGGCTTGGGGCCGCCGATCATTATCCGCACCGCGTGAGGGCCGCCCGAAGCGGACGGCAGGAGTTCCGCGTCCTCGATGTAGGGGCCCTCGAGGTCGCTCTGCGCCGCTATCCGCATGGGGTCGCGCTTCTTGCCGCTGTCGAAGACGTAGAGCGCCGACCTGGTAAGATGAAGGTCCGCCTCGAACGACTGCCTGCGCCCCCGGCCGTGCCGCACGGTCATGCCATCGACCTGCCTCATCGGCCCCTCGCGCATGAGCTGCCTCTCCATCTCGGCCCGGGCAGCCCGCTGTCTGCGCCTGTTCCACACCTGGAAGAGAACGCTGAAGAGGGTCGCGCCCAGATAGGGAAGCGCCGTCCCGAACTCCTTCAGGTCCTCGAAGGAGAGATCCGGGAGATCGAGCCCCAGATCTCCGCGGTACCGGTACACGACGTACGCGACCGCCAGCACGGCGAGGACGATCGGCGCCCACCGCTCGTCGCGCTCGCGGGGCGCGTCCTTCATGCCGCTGTAGCTTCCGCGCTCGAGCTCCATGTCTCGCAATGCACCTCTGTCCAGGTCGAGGCCCGGCTCGCCGGACCGGTCGTAGGCGGAGACCGGACTAACGTACTTGCAGCGTGCCGTTCAAAGAGCTACGTCACAGATACGCCCACGGCCCTCCGCACTTCGTCCATCGTCGCGCGCGCGATCGGCCTGGCCCGCTCGGCCCCGGCCCGCAAGATGTCGCGGACGTCGTCGGGCCTGGCGAGGAGGTCGGCCTTCCGCTCCCTCAAGGGCGCTATCATCTCCATCATGTGGCCCATCAGGATCTTCTTGCAGTCGACGCACCCGATCGAGGCCTCGCGGCACCCTTCGGCGCATCGCTTCTGCTCCTCGGGCGTTGAGAAGACCCTGTGCAGGTTCATGATGTTGCAGATGTCGGGGTCCCCGGGGTCGTCACGGCGCTTTCGCGCGGGGTCGGTGAACGCGGTCGCGAGCTTCTTGCGGATATCCTCGTCCGTGTCGTCGAGGTAGATGCAGTTGTCGAGGCTCTTGCTCATCTTGTTGACGCCGTCCAGACCGAGGATGCGCGCGCCGGTCGAGAGCACCTCCGCGGGCTCCGGGAACGTCTCGCCGAAGACCGCGTTGAACCGTCTGGCCACCTCGCGCGTGAACTCGAGGTGCGGGACCTGGTCCTCCCCAACCGGCACGATCTCGGACTTGTAGAGGAGGATATCGGCCGCCATGAGGACGGGGTAGTCGAAGAGCCCCATGTTCACGTTGTCCGGGTGCTGGCGGACCTTCTCCTTGAAGGTCGGGATGCGCGACAGGCGGCCCATCGGGGTGATGCAGTTCATGATCCACGCGAGCTCGGTGTGCTCGGGGACGTCCGACTGCACCATGAGGATGCTCTTCGAAGGGTCCAGGCCGGCCGCCAGGTAGCTCGCCGCGGCGTCCAGCACGCGCTCGCCCATCTCCGCGGGGTCGTACCGCACTGTCATCGCGTGGTAGTCGACGATCCCGAAGACCGGCTCGTACTGATCCTGGAGCGCGATCCACTGCTTGATCGCGCCCAGGTAGTTACCGATGTGCAGCTTTCCGCTGGGCTGAATGCCGCTGAAGAAGTGCTTCTTCATCCGCTCCCCCGAACTGGGCGCCGTCACCCCGAGTCGCCCGGTGCTTTCCTCCGGTCCCGGGTGCGGCGACGTTTCCCTGTGGTGCCAGGCGCGGCCCGTACGGACGCATCCGGGCAACGATGTGACGTTGCGGATATGGTACACGGTAGTAGGGCCGGCTTCAACAAGCCTGAGGACTCCTCCGTATGTGAGGACTGCTTGCTGCGAGGGATATGCAAGCCGCTGTGTCAATGAAGGCGGGTGTTCCAAGGCGGGGACTCAGGCGGAATCGCAGACCGGCGCGAGCGCACGAGCGTGTGAGTGAGAGCCGGCGCACCCAAAGGTCGCCCGCCATCCGTTCCATGTCACCTGTAGAGAGCTTTGATCTGGCCCCAGGACCTGGACTCGACGAGCGTCGGAGTGCAGTCGACGGGCCACGCTCCGATGAGCCCGCACCCACCGCTGTTCCCCGGAGCGCACGGCGAGTCGCTCTGCAGGGTCCATGGGCTCAAGGAGCTCGTCTCCATGCAGAAGAGCGGGTCCTCGCTGATGTTCCCGTTCAGGCCTAGCTGGTCGGCGATGGCTCCCGTCCAGTCGCCACCGGAGTTACCGTAGAGGTCGCAGCAGCTCAGATGCACTTGAGCACCGGGATCGAGGGACACGGCGGCGCCTTCAGTCGAGAACGCGATCAAGGACCCTTCTATGAGTAGGGTTGGATCCTCAACCCAGATGCCGCTACCCAGAGGCGACGCATTGCCCACGAGTGTACAGTTGGTGAGCGCGGGGGAGTGCGCTCCGAGGATCCAAAGCCCTCCTCCCGCACTCGCCGCATGGTTCTCCACGAAGGTGCTTCCGTCAACGTCCACGCCCCGCCACCCGCAGATGGCGCCTCCATGCTGGCCAGCATCGTTCTCCGCCAGAATGCAGTCTTCGAGCCGAATCGCCCCACAGTACGCGTCGATCGCTCCTCCGTCCATGCCCGCGGAGTTACCGTGAAAGGAGCACTCGGTTGCCGCAACCGAGGTGCCGAAACTATTGCACTCCACGGCACCACCGAACGCCGTCGTCGCGTTGTCTTCGAAGAGACACTCGACAAGCGAGATTCTCGTGTAAGAGTTGCAGTAGATCGCTCCGCCGCTGTTCTCGATGAAGGAGCATGTCTCGAACCGCACTTCTACTGAGCCGGCGTTGTCCAGGTACACGGCGCATCCCTGGTTCCCTTCGAACACGCACTCCTCAAACGCAGCCGATGTGGCCGAAACAGAATAGACTGCGGAACCACCACTGCCCTCGGTGGTGTTGTCCCGGAACCAGCAGTCCCTGATGACCAGATTCACGTCGCTCCCGAAGCGGACGGCGCCCCCCGTTGTGTAGCTGCAGTTCCTTATCGTGAACCCCTGGAGCAGCGCCGTCGACGGAATGCCCGACAGCATGAACGCGTAGGACGCCCCGCCGCCGTCGATAACCGTATTCTCGGGACCGCCCTCAGACCTGAGAACGAACTGGCGATCCTCGATTATGATCGAGAGATTGTCCGGCCCGGTGTACGTCCCCGGTGCCACCAGAACGGTGTCCGTCTCAGCAGAGGCTGCGATTGCCTTTTTTATCGAGGGATAGTCGTCCGGGACGTGGATGATGCCGCCCGCTGCCGTGCCTGTCGCCAGCACGACCACCAATGCTGCCGCGTATGCTGTTCCAATCTTCATTGTTCGCTCCTCCGCGGCGTGTACCAGATCGTCAATTGCACCGATGAGACAGCCTCCCCGACCGCGCCCCGCGCCATCTGGAAGACCGCCTCCTCTCCCGGAGCTCTGGCAATGAGGATTCCGTGGTTGTCCACGTCTGTGCCCTTCCAGCTTGCAACCATGTCGGTCACGTCGAACGCGATCGCCGACGAGTCACAGGCGGCTGCAGCGCACAGCACATAGCTGGCTCTGTCGAAGTCCCCTCCGGGAGAGGTCCAGACCTCCGACCAGTCTGCAGTGCCCGGGCTCCAGGGGGCTGTGACCTCGAAACAGTCGAGCGCCACGTCCGCCGTTGAGTCGGCCGCGCTGAAGCCGGTGCGGAACTCTACCATGGCCAACTCGTCGATCCCCGCAGACTTCACACCGGCTGTTCCATATCAGCGGAAGCGCGCCTTGATAGCTCCCCAGCTGGTCGAGCGGACGGGAGTAGTGCTTTCGTTCAGGTAGAGGCGGTTGCCAGCCTCGCTTGCGAACATCAAGTCTGGGGCGCCATTGCCGTCGATGTCGAGGAGCTCAATGCCCGGTATACCGGTCGGGGGCACATCGACGCCAATCAGCATCTCGGGGTTCTCGAGGAACTCGAAAGCCTCCGGCGTACCCGTGTTCTCGAAACAGCGGAGACGCAAAGCGCCCCCACCTCCCACCACCAGGTCGTAGTCGCCATCCCCGTCAATATCGCCCAGCGCGATCACAGGGTCATTCGTGTCGTCGAAGACCGCTATGGTTCCGGCATCCTCCCACAAGGGCTCAGACGGAGTCCCTACGTTCTCCATGTACCGTAGGGTGGAGCTGGAGGTTACCAGGAGATCGAGATCGTCGTCGGCGTCCATGTCCTTCAGGTACGGCTCTGCTCCTCCGGGGCAGATCTCCAGTCCCTCGAACATGGAGGGCTCGTACTGCCAGCTCGGGACCTGCGGCGTCCCTGTGTTCCTGTAGAAGAACACCTCCTCGTACAAGCACGTGATGACAAGGTCCAGATCGCCATCCTGGTCGAGATCGCCGAGAGTCCCAGACCGCGACAGACATTCAGGGACGCCCTGATACGGCGACTCAGAGGCGAGCTCCCACTCCGGGACGAATGGAGTACCGACGTTCCAGTAGTGACTAAAGAGGCCTGACATACTGAGATCCAGATCACCGTCACCATCCAGATCGCAGGCAACCACAGACGTTCTCGCATCTTGTGGAAGGAGCTCATGCGCCGGCGTCCAGTAGACCTCGGTGCCATGGGCCGCCGTTGCAGCCAGCAGCACGAGGCTCATCGCCTGCACAGTCATTGCAGTCTTCATGGTGCTTCCCTCCTCATCCGGCGCCGGCGCCCTCCGCCGACACGACTCTGAGCCGCGCACACTCCGACTCGAAGCTGAGTCGTCGACTACCCGTCGCGCCGGGGCGTGTACCATATCTTGAGCCGCGCCCTCCGCAACTCCGCGCCTCGGAGGGTTGCTATGTACGCGCTCTCCTTCGGCGCCACGGCCACGATCACCCCGTGGTTCGCCGCGGCATCGGCTGCCCATCCGGCCACCATGTCGGTCACGTCGAATCGAACAAGCGACGTATCGCTCACGGCCGCAGTACACACGCCGTGGCGCATCCGGTCTAAGTCCCCTCCGGGAGTGGTCCAGCTCTCCGTCCAGTCTGCAGTGCCCGCGCTCCATGGGGTTGTGATCTCGAAACAGTCGAGCGCCACGTCCGCCGTTGAGTCGGCCGCGCTGAAGGCGGTGCGGAACTCCACCATGGCCAGTTCGACGATCCCTGCGGAGAGGCGCTCGGGCACATCGAACCTCAGGAGCAACCTCCGCTCCGTGGCCGCCTCGGGGTTCTGCAGGGCCGCCGTCGCGGAGGCGTCTACCGTCACGACCGCCCCGAAGCAGTCTGCGGACAGCGCCGCCAGGCACAGGCACACGACGCCGAAGGTGGTTCCCCATCGCTCCCGCATGGTCGCACCTCCTTACTTCAATAGTACCAGTTTTCTAGACGCAATGGAATGCCCGTCCTCGAGCCTCAGGAAGTAGACCCCTGATGCGACGCGCTCGCCGGCGTCGTCGCGTCCGTCCCATGTGGCCTCGTGTCGTCCGGGAGCGGAGAGCCCGTCAATGAGCCTTCTCACCTGTCTTCCCGCGATGTCGTAGACGGTCAGCTTGATGCGTCCAGTCTTCGGGACCGCGAACCTTATCGTGGTAATCGGGTTAAACGGGTTCGGACAGTTCTGCGAAAGCGAGAGCCTAAGCGCGCTCTCCTGCGGCGCATCGTCGCCGCTCCTCTGAGGGCCTGGATCGCTGTCGAGCATCGGGTCCCAGTTCACGGGACCGTCGAACCTCCCATCATCAAAGTGCGGCTTCCAGGGGCTCTGCCACCAGTTGAGATAGGCATCGACCGTGTCGTCGCTCAGAACTGAGACGTACTTGTGGTTCTGAGGTGCCTGATCGGGCACGAACCTGTTGCATCTGGGAACCAGCGTGTCCGTGCAGCATGCAACCGATGTATCGGGGCCAGAGGTGCCCAGGTTGGGAACCCCGCCGTATGCGCCCCCGTCTATGGTGAAGCCGACCTTCATGTATCCATCAAGCGTGTTGGTGCTGACCCCCAAAAGTTGGACATGGGATTCATGTGGAGTTGACCTCCGGCCGGACGCGCGGGCATACTGAGAGATGTCCGGATATCAGGAGGTCGTACCCATGGCAAGAAGCATGCGGCGCTACTCTGCGAAGCTGAAGTTCCAGGTGGTTCTCGAGGCCCTAGAGGGCGAGAAGACGCCGGGTCAGATAGCGAAGGCGTACGGGATCCATCCGAACACGGTGGGTCTGTGGAAGCACATGCTGCTGGAGCGGGGCCCGGAGCTGTTCGACGGCGCGTCTGGTAGCCGTGACAGCGAGCGGCGGATCGCGGAGCTCGAGCAGCTGCTTGGGAAGAAAAAGGTGGAGATCGCCCTTCTAAAGAGCTTCTTGGGCCGGAGCGGCTGAGCACGGAGGAGAAGGTGACGCTGGTTCGGGAGGTCCGGGACGAGTTCGGTCTTCAGGCGGCGCTTGGAGTGCTCGGGTTGCCGCGGTCGACGTGGCACTACCAGACGACGCGTCGGCGGTCCTACGAGGAGAAGCACGGCCGTCTGCGCGGGCCGCTGGAGACGATCGCGCGGAAGCATCCGGAGTACGGCTACCGTCGTACGACGACGGAGCTGCGGGAAGTGTATCGAGAGCAGACGAACCACAAGGTGGTACAGCGGCTGCATCTGCTTTGGGGGCTTCCACTTATACGTGGCACGAGGCGTCCGCGGCCGAGCGGGATCCGTCAGGTGCTCACGGTCGCCGGTGAGAGGGCGAACCTGGTAGCGGGGCTGGATGAGATCGGGCCTTTCGAGGTCGCGTACACGGACTTCACGGAGCTTGTGTACGCGACGGGGAAAGCGCAGCTGATCGCGATCGTCGACCACCGGACGAAGGTGTGTCTGGGATGGGCGCTGGGCCCGAAGGCGGTCACGGAACTCGCCCTTGCCGCGTGGGAGGCGGCGGCTAGAACGCTGCGGCGTCTGGGCCTGAGTCCTCGGTGCATGATCGTCCACCATGACCAGGACCCGGTGTTCACAAGCTACGGCTGGACGGGCCGGCTGCTTCTTACCGAGGGCTCGCGGGTGTCATACGCGCTCCGGGGCGCGAAGGACAACACGGAGATGGAGGCGTGGAACTCGCGCTTCAAGAACGAGAACCGGTCGCTTTTTCTGGAAGCGAAGGACGTCCGCGAGCTCAGGCGCGTGGTCGCGCAACGGATGGACTACTACAACGGGGAAAGGAGGCACTCAGCACTGGGGAATCAGGCGCCACTGGCTTTCGTGGCAGGACTCGAGGCCGGCAGGTGACCACATGAACCGTCGCTCAAACTGTCTAACTTTTGGGGTGCACCCCCCTGCGCAAAGCTGGATCGAGTCCCCATATGACGGGAAGAGCGGGAGCGTGTAGACGCCCTCCTCAACGACGGCGAAGTCCAGGTTGACTGACTGATACTGGTCCGTCTGCATGATGTCCAAAGCGGGATCGCCCAGCAGGTTGTAGATGCGGGCCTCATGGAAGTCGCCATATCGCGCCAAGAACTTCAGGCGTGCATAGGTTGCTGCCGGCCCGACCTGCCCGTGGTCGCGCAGGAAGAGAGCCTCCCAGACGTATTTGCCGAGACCCTCCCAGGATATGTCCCTTGCGTTCTCGGAGGCACCGAAATAGGCGATGGCGCCAGTCCTATCTCTCGAATGAAGTAGACGTTCCCCCAGGCAGCGCCAAGGCTCGGTCTCTCCGGTTCCATGGAAGTCAACCGCGCCCGTTCGGCACGAGTAGCTCATCCAGAAGGGGAGCTCATCCCCATTGTCGAGGCTCTCAACCTACGCCGGTCGAAAGGCATACGTACCATAGGCCCAGCCGTGAGCACACAACTCGACTATGTGTCGACCGGAGTTCACCTGTGTCATGTTCTTGTGCGCTGCCGCTCGATTCTGCCAGTAGCAGGTGGAGTACTCCTGTAGACTGTGCGTGTGCACTTGGTGAGTGTCATAGACAGCTCCCGCCCTATCGAGAATCGCCGCTACCGTATCGAAGGAAGCATGAACGGAAGTGGCCTTATCTTCGTCGGACTCCGAACACTCAGGTGGCTCAATCCAAGCGAACCCACAAGACAGCAACACGTCATCCCGCCACTCCTGACTGCTCGAAGCAGTCTGCTCATACTCGATGAACCTCTGAACCTCACGCCGAAGCTCCGTTGTGTCGCGCGCGCACAACCTCCCCAAGGACAAATCGGCGTACTGGTCGAATCCGTCGACGCACGCGTAGTACCAGTCTGGTGTATCATTTACCGGTGACCGTGGATACTCATGCGCCGGGAGCAGTGCGTCACCGTCGCCTTCCTCAGCATCACCAACGAGCAGCACGTTGCCGAGATGACCATCCGCCATGTGCTCGGCGCTCCGGGTGTTGTACAGGTCAACGATGAAATGACGAATCGCCTCATCGCTCATCTGTCCCTGGCCGTGATAGTCCACGACGACACCACTGGGAACGATCGCAACGTTGTAGCCATTGAACGTCGCCCGGTGCCTCGCCAGTGAGTCTACGTGCGTCGTGCAGGGAAGTGAGTCCTCGACAATCATCAGATAGTCGGTCTGGAGCGAGTCACACTGCCCAAGCGTGTTGCAGACCTGCCACTGCGCTCCCCTCCCGCCTCTCGGCGGTCCACCCCCGAACCCCTCGTAGTTCAGGATGATGTCGTCCGCGATGCCCTGCATTGGCCCGATACTCTCGGCTATCCCGCCACGACCACCCTTGAAGGAGAGTGAAACAGTCAGCGATGTAAGCACTACCGTCTCTTCGGCTGAGGCCCTGTAGCGCACGGGCCGGATGGCAAGAAGCGCCACGCCCTGCCCACGCAGGCTGCCCGGGTCTTCGATGCTTGCCACCACCGGAGGGTAGTATGTGCTGTCCTGATACGCGCCACCGTCCCGGGCGAACTCCTCCTCCAGGTACTCCCAGCCTTCGGGCGTGTACCTGGTGACGATCTCCGGGGCGGGGTAGACCGGAGGCCCTGAGAACGTGACTGAGTCCGTGGCCGTCACCTCAATGCTGACGTCGCAGTCGTGTGGCAGTGCGATCATCTGGCGGATGACGGGAACCTCGGGATGGCCGACCTCGGTGGT
>WJLY01000272.1 GCA_014728245.1 Candidatus Effluviviaceae Genus IV sp. | reverse complement strand
GTGCCAGTGGGCGCGGTGATCGTGGAGGACGGACGGGTCGTCGGACGCGGGCACAACCGGGTGGAAGCGCTCGGAGACCCGACTGCGCACGCTGAGATTCTGGCCATAGGGGCGGCCTGCAGGTCACTCGCGGTGCCCCGCTTGACGGGGAGCACCGTGTACGTTACGATGGAGCCTTGTCCGATGTGCGCCGGGGCCATGATCCTGGCGCGGGTCAGGCGTCTCGTCTACGGCTGTTCAGACCCCAAGGCCGGATACGCCGGCACGCTGGGCAACCTGGTCGACGACCCGGCGCTCAACCACCGTGTCGCTGTGACGTGCGGGGTCATGAGCGCCGAATGCGCGTCTCTGCTCAGCGCGTTCTTTGAGCGCAGAAGGAGCCGCGTGCCCTGACGGCCTCAGCGCGGGGGCCGGGCCGGGTGCGCACGTACCGCGCACCGGCGGCGCGGCGAGGGGCCGTAGCAGCCGAGAAGACCGGTGGGGTGACGGAGCTGGTCGATCGTGGCGGTCTCGAAAACCGTTGTACCCTTCGGGGTACCGTGGGTTCGAATCCCACCCCCACCGCCACAAGGCGGGCGGCGCCTCTGGAGGCCGTCGCCGGAATCGTCGCCCTGAAAACGTCGGGCGCCCGTAGTGTGGAGAGGTGACTGAGTGGTCGAAGGTGCGCGACTGGAAATCGCGTGTACGTGATGAGCGTACCGAGGGTTCGAATCCCTCCCTCTCCGCCATCAGGGGTGGACAGCAAGAGTCCCGATAAACAAGACAGTGGGGATGTAGCTCAGCTGGGAGAGCGCTGCCTTCGCAAGGCAGAGGTCGGCGGTTCGAGCCCGCTCATCTCCACCAGTTCACGGGAAGGCCCGCTCGCACAGAACGTCGGGCGGGCCTTCTCTCGCGGCCCGGCCGGAAGGTCGAAAACACGGCCTGAGGGCCCGCGGCACTGCCGGAAGGCAGGGAGAGGTCCCGGCGCGCTAGACGGGGAACTAGCGGTGCCCTGTGACCCGCAATCCGCTACAGCGGGGTCGAACATCCGCCAGAGGCCTTTCGACTTCGTCTCGAAGCCGAGAGAAGTGGCGTCGAGCGTCAGGTCCCGCGCAATTGGGTCCGGTGAATCCGGTCAGGGCCGGGAGGCAGCAGCCGTAAGCCGGTAGCCCGATGTGCCGCGGGGAAGCTTGGCGGGAGCCAACTGGCTCGTTCTTCGTACGGGGGCGGAGGTCGACGCGGACGCGTGTCGGGACCTGTTCCCGCCGCCGGAGCGGCCGTTCGTCGGAGGCGGCCGGCCGGCGCGCAGCGGACGGAAGGATCTCTCCCAACCGGGGGTATCATGTCCTACCTTGTGCTGGCCCGCAAGTGGCGTCCGGAGACATTCGCGGAGGTTGTCGGACAGCAGCACGTCGTGCTGACGCTCGCTGCCGCCGTCGAGACAGACCGCGTCGCGCACGCCCATCTCTTCGCCGGTCCCCGAGGAGTGGGGAAGACCACGGTCGCGCGCATCCTCGCCAAGTCGCTGAACTGCGAGAAGGGGCCGACCGGCGAACCGTGCGGTGAATGCGACTCCTGCCGCGAGATCGCGTCGGGGCGCAGCCTGGACGTGATCGAGATCGACGGCGCCTCCAATCGTAAGATAGAGGACGCGCGGGGCATCAGGGAGACCGTGCAGTACGCACCGCTCTCCGGCAGGATGAAGGTCTACATCATAGACGAGGCCCACATGCTGACCAGGGAGGCCTTCAACGCGCTCCTGAAGACGCTGGAGGAGCCCCCTCCGCACGTCGTGTTCGTTCTGGCGACGACCGAGCCGGGCAAGATCCCCGAGACGATATCTTCACGATGTCAGCGCTTCGACTTCAGGAGGCTGTCGGTCTCCGAGATCGAGGGCCGCCTCTCGGAGATCGTGGAGGCGGAGGGGATCGAGACCGGCGAGGGCGCCTTGAGGCTCGTCGCGGCGCGCGCCGACGGCAGCATGAGGGACGCCGTCAGCCTGCTCGACCAGCTGATATCCGTGGGCAAGGGAAGGGTAACTTCCGAGGACGTCGCGCGTGTCCTGGGTATCCCTGACACCGATGTGTACTTCGCGATCTCTGACGCCGTCGCCGAGAGCGACACGGCGGCCACCCTCGGCGCGCTCGAGGACGCGCTCGACGCCGGGTTCGACCCGAGAGATCTCCTGGACGGGTTCGTGGAACATCTGAGAGACCTCCTTCTGGTGCGCTCCGCTCCAGACCCGGAGCGGCTGCTGGGGCGCATAGCCGACTACAGAGAACACAACGGGCCTTCCAACGACATCGAGGAAGACGACCTGGTGCGGCTGATCAGAATCGGGGTGGAGGCCCAGGCGGCGGCCAAGTGGAGCACGCAGCCCGGGCTCATAGTCGAGCTGGCGATGCTCCGAATGGCCAAGCTCCAGCGCTCCGTCGCGATCGACGAGATACTGAAGGCCGTAGGCGGTGCGGGGCCCGGGCGCGGCTCCGCGGGAACGGGAACCGGGCGCGGCTCCGCGGGAACGGGAACCGGGCGCGGCCCCGCGGGAACGGGAACCGGGCGCGGCTCCGCGGGAACGGGAACCGGGCGCGGCCCCGCGG
>WJLY01000271.1 GCA_014728245.1 Candidatus Effluviviaceae Genus IV sp. | reverse complement strand
TATGACGACGCGGCGCAGCGGGGACTTGCGGAGCACGCGCTCCTCTACGCACCAGTTGGTGAACGCCTTGACCACGGCCAGGTATATCGCCTGCGAGCTCGGGGCGCACTCCAGCGTCGAAGGCCACTCGACGGCCCTGGACTCCCAGCCCTGGGTCCCGGGCTTGACGTCCGCGATATACTGCTTCACCACGCGGTCGTACATCGTGGCCGTGGTCTCCGCGAAGTTGCGGGACTTCAAGTACGCGCGGAGGTGCTTCTCAGTGACCTTCAACGCAATCCTCCGGGCGCGAAGATCAGTCGCAGGGCGTACCAGATGCGAACGAGGAGCCCGCGATCCTGCGGCAAGGTCCGCCCTTTATCGCACGGCTCCAACATCGGTGCAGGTGCCGGATTGGCCTTCTGCCTAAACCGCGGCTCCATCCCGCGGTATGCGCGCAGCCTATCTTCCAGCACGTGGATGCGCCTGCCGCGACGACTGTGGATCTTCCGCTCACGAACCTTCATCATGATCCTCCGTTCATCGATTCCGTATCCGATCCATCAGGCTTATGAGCTCTCTACCGGATATGGTGAGAGCTCCAAGCTCCAAGGCGCGTGTCCTTTTCGATTGGACGAGATCGAAATGCGGAACGCGCCCGTAATCATTCAAGCCTTGCACCCATGAATGTCGCAGTCCGAGCTTGGTGGCAAACGCGATCAACTCGGGTTTGCTGTCGGCCATGAGGTGACAGGACTTCACCGCCTGGCCATAGAGCTTCCAGCCGTTCCATCCCAGCGCGTCGACGTACACGGCCATGCTATCGCTCCGGGCGCGGGGTCAATCCGAGGTTCCCTCGCCGCAATTTATCGCCTGGCCTTCCGAGCCAATTGTTGCATCCGGTCAGCCCGACCTTGCAGTGCCCGAAGATTTCGCATCCGGGCACCTTCCTTCTCCTATCGTTGATCCAGTAGAAGCATTCACCGCACTGGCGTGGCTGGTCAGCGGGAGCCATTCTTGTCCTTTCGCACGGTGTAGCCGAAGGCGGCGGTAAGCCTGTGGCGGATTCGTCCACGCACCCGGTCCTGCAGCGCGCGTAGATCAAAGCTGCACTTTAAGAGACCGGCCACGTCAGGGTCGTTGCTCCTGCTCCACATGTCCTCGATGGAATCGCTAATACCATCCAGGCGCGCCTCGACCTCCCGGAGGGCCTCGATGTGATTGAGGATTTCCTTCGCGCTCGGCTCGGGACCTTTGGAACGCAACTCCTTCTTGGACTTCGCAGACATGGGCATCCTCCTCCCGACCGGACTGCGATCAATTGTACGTGTCGCGCGCGTCAGTCGAACCCGTCGAACCCCCCCTCCGGAGCCTCGGCACCGGGGCCACCGTCGTCCTCGATCCTTTCCATCTCGCGCGCGTCGCGCTTCGAGAAATCATGCTCGTCGCGCATGAGCGCGCGATGATCCTCGATGCCGTCGCCCACAACACTGTGGACGTTGCTGTCCTGTTGGGAGTGAGCCAGATCTTCTGCCTGGCTCTTCACGTACTCGATGAACCGCCCGAGCGAAATCTCACGTCGCTCGACCATGGCCGCCGAGACGTTCACCTTGTCACAGAACTTCTTGAGTGTCAGCATCATCTGGCCCCCTGTCGTTTCCGTCGCCCGAGTCCTCTATGGATTCCTCTCTCTGTTCCTTCTCCGTCGGAGACTGCTCCTGTAGTTCGGCCAGCACGTTGCGCAGGCAGTCCATGCAGTAGTGCCGGCCCACGGGCTCGGACTCCTCGTCCCCGATGTACCAGTAGATGTACTCCGGACCGTCCTCGCCGTAGCCGAGAACGACCCGCGCCTCATCGCCGTCGCTGTCGTCGATGGTGCGATTGCAACGATCACACTTTACCTCTAAAGCCATGGCTTCAGGCCCCTCCTGTCTTATCCGTCTTTCTTGATCTCGACCTCGACGTCGCCGAGCACGACATCGTCTCCGAGTCCGAGGAACTTCAGAACCGCGGGGCCGACATCCGATGCGCGGTCGCGCAGCATCTTCGTGGCGTTATCGAGCATCTTCTTGTTCGGCGCCTGAACGTGGAGCTCGATCCCGATGACGTAAGGACGTCGCTTCTTCCCTGATCCGCTGGTCGCCGCCTTCATGGCGCTCGCGGCGTCGATGCCGCGCTTCAGGTAATCGAAAAGAGGCATTGCCAACCTCCGTTCATTCACGAACGAACTTCTCGATCTCCTCTTGAGGCACCATACCATCGTTGCCGGACGTCAGCACCACGGGGCAGGCACGCCCCTGGTACGCCCAGGCCGTCAGTATGCGCGCGGCGTTCGCCGCATCGTCGAATCCGCGCACCTCGTATGGGATGGCCGCCCGATCCAGGATGGCGACCAACTCCTTGGACCTGGCCTCGCCGTCGCTGTAGACCAGGAGCGGGAAATCACCAGTCCCGATCTCGTACAGGTGCCTAATGATCCGCATCAGAATCCTTCACCTCTACTTCAGGATAGTTTTCGGCGAACCACTCGTCGATAACTCCGCGCACGAACGCGACCGGCGCCTCGTGGTCCATGTCGAACGCATGCTGGACCGTGCCCATCAGCAAGAAATGGAGCAGTTGCTTGAGGTCGGCCTCGTTCGCGCGATCCATCACGATGGCGCCGACCGATGAAATGAAACCCGGAAGCTTGGCCTTCGCCTCCTCGGTCGCGGCCAGGATCGGCTGGGATGGATCTCGCTTCTTCTGTGGGATCACGGACAGAATGTTCTGGAGCCCGTCCCTGATGACCGCCTCGGTCATAAGCTTCGGATCCGTCACCGTGACCCGGAGCTGCTCCGGCACTGCGAGCCCGCAGACCGGGCAGGCATCGACATCGCCGTCCAGCGCGAATTCGGTCGCGCAGTTCGGGCACGTGAGGCTGATATCAGGTTGCGATTCCGACACGGTAGTCCCCCCTCCGGCGGTCGGCCAGTTCCGCGAGCTTCGAACGGTTCCAGTTCCTGGTCCAGCTGAAATACCCCACGATGCGCGACAAGTGCTTGATGACCTGGGGGTTCCGGTCGCCGACGAGAACCGACCGCAAGAACTCCCAATCGTTGTCCAGTATGGCGCTCGGGGCCATGGCCATCACCTGATGGCGGACCCTGTCGCGCACCAGCACCTCGTTGGCGTTCCGGTCGCAGCCGACCCATTCGAGCACGTCGTCGCCATGGACCTTGTCCCAGAACTCTTGAACTCTCATTCCTCATCTCCTTCGAGGCCGTCCGCCACCTTACGGATAGCGTTCATCATGCCGTGCAGGGCGTCGACGTTGCGCTCGGCGTCCATGCGGGCCTGGATGAACGAGGTCCGGAAACTCCGGGCGAACTGCTCCATGTCCTGCATGTTCTTCGGGTCCTTGAAGTGCCGCTTCGGCTCCGCGATCTGGCGGCGGTACATCAAGTCCAGCAGGGCCGAGACGCACTTCCATCGCGCCTTGTACGGGAGCTCGCGGTCCAGGGCCTTGTCGCAGCACCTGACGACCCCCTCCGTATCTTCCGGGTCAAGTCTCATTCTGACAGTCCCGCCCTTCCTGGCGTAGCATCGACCAGCAGCGACATCTGGTCCAGCCTCTTCGCCGCGGACTCGCACCATCGCTCGTCAGACTCAATCCCTATGGCGCGACGCTGCGAATCGCGCGCCGCGATCAACGTCGCGCCCCTCCCCATGAAGGGATCGAGCACTATGTCCTCCGGATCGCTATAGAGGTTGATGAAATACGACATCAGACCCACGGGCTTCTCAGTGGGGTGCTGCCACTCCTTGGCCAGTATCTTCCTGGCCTCGACTACGTTACACTCCTTCTTCCCGCCGCGCCACTTCGATGGCCCTCCGGGGCGCTTTGCGACAAGCACAAACTCGTAGCTCCTGCGCCATTGAATGCCGAGTCCGAGACCGGGCTTGCGCCAGACGACGGCCTGTACGAAGCCGCCCTTGTGCTCTTCCGTGCCGTCTCGGTGCTTGATATTGATGCCGAAGATCTCGTCCATCATGAGCGTCCAATGCGCGAACATCGGGTTAGGTCCCCCGCCCCCGGTGCAGCAGCAGCACAGGCACCCCCGGTCAAGCAGGCGAACCGACTGCCCGAACATCCAGCGTACCAGCTCGTTGGCGTCGGCCGAACTGTCGTTGGCGATCTCGCGCGTAATGGCCTTCCTCTGCGTCTGGTGGAACACCTGGTGGCGCACGCTCGACAGGTCGTTCCCGTCCGCCCAGTTGATCCCGTACGGCGGGTCGGTCATCACCAGGTCGACCGACCGGTCCGGCAGCGTGGGCAGAACGTCCCGCGCATCCGCATTGTAGATCACGCACCCGTCCGCCTGGAAGTAGGGCTTCACGCGAGCTTCTCTCCGCACTTGGAGCACACGCGCTTGGCCACCAGCTCATCGTAGCTGATTGCCTGCCCGCACCTGGGGCACCGGCCGGTGCGATCCGGCCTCTTGCTGAACTGGAAGCCCGAGAGTATGCCCCCTATCGTGGTGCGCCATTTCCGAGACGTGCTCCACTCCTGGAGCACCACCACGGTAGTGCGCTTGACTTCAGTGCCCATCTTCGAGAAGAACCGCATGAGCCGCGCATACACCGGGCGGGATTCCCGCTCGAACGCGACGAACCACCAGCCCCTGGGCTGCAACTCGATCAGCAGGACCGGCATGTCCTGCTCAGGGTCGCCCTCCGGCCACTCGTGGCACCCCACTTTGATCGCCTTAT
>WJLY01000033.1 GCA_014728245.1 Candidatus Effluviviaceae Genus IV sp. | reverse complement strand
GTCATATCGCTCTACTGCGAGACCGCGGTCTTCGACGCTGAGAACCTGGGCGAGATGATAAGGGACAACATGAAGAGGTACCGGGAAGAGGAGAAGCCGCTGGTCTTCTCCGTCTTCGGCGGCGACGCCGCGGAGAAGAGCCAGGCCACCCTCTCCAGGGAGGGCGTTCCGGTCTTCGCCGACGTCTACGAAACGGTCGACTGCCTCGGGGGTCTGTTCTCGTACCGGAGGTACCTGGAGAGCTGGACCGACTCCGTCGACGAGGCCGATATCGACTCTGGGGCCATCGAGACCGTCATCGAAGAGGCTCGAGGCGACGAGAGGAGCTTCCTCCTGGCGCACGAGGCCAGGAGGGTGATGCACGCGACAGGCATACCACTCCCCGAGACGCGCATCGCACGGTCGCTCGACGAGGCGGTGAGGCACGCCGAGGAGGTCGGCTATCCGATCGTCATGAAGGTGGTCTCCAGGGACATCCTGCACAAGAGCGACGTCGGTGGCGTTGCGCTCGACCTCGAGAACACGGGCGAGATCATCGACGCCTACCAGGCGATCATGAGAAACTGCCGCGACAACGTGCCCGATGCGCGGATAAAGGGCGTTCAGGTCTCCGAGATGGCGCCCGCGGGCGTAGAGCTGATCGTCGGCGCCAGGCGGGACCCGTCCTTCGGGCCGATCCTGATGTTCGGAATGGGCGGGATCTACGTCGAGGTCCTGAAGGACATCTCCTTCCGGGCCGTGCCGCTCCACCGGTCGGAGGCCCTGGAGATGATGAAGGAGATCCGCGCGTACCCTCTCCTTCTGGGCGTGCGCGGAGAGGAAAGAAAGGACATCGAGAGCGTGCTCGACGCCGTCATCAGAATCGGCACCGTCATAAGGCGCGTTCCCGAGATATCGGACATAGAGATAAACCCCCTCATGGCCTACGAGCAGGGCAAGGGGGCCAAGGCCGTCGACGTCAGGATCATGCTATCGGATATCACCGGAGGTGAAAGAGATGCGTAGGCTGGTCGTTGCATCGACACGCGAGAACGCGGGGAAGACGAGCCTGATAGTGGGCCTTGGCGTGGCCTCGGACGCCTCGTTCGGCTACCTCAAGCCGTTCGGCGACCGCCTCCTGTACAAGAAGAAGAGGCTCTGGGACTACGACTCGGCGCTCGTGGCGTCCGTCTTCGACCTGGAGCAGGACCCCAAGGACATGAGCATCGGGTTCGACCACTCGAAGGTCAGATTCATGTACGACAGGGAGGGGACGAGGGAGAGGCTGTCTGAGCTCACGAAGAGCGCCGAGGAGGGAAAGGACGCGGTCCTGATCGAGGCGGGTCGCGACCTGACCTACGGGATCTCGGTCGACCTCGACGCCGTCTCGCTCGCGGACAGCACGGGGGCCGCGCTTCTCATCGTAGTGGCGGGAGAGGACCGGACGATCGTCGACGACATGGCCTTCGTCAGGACGCACGTAAACCTGGGGGACGTCGAGCTGGCGGGCTTCGTCCTGAATGGGCTCTCCGACGTCGAGGACTTCAATAACACCTACGAGAGCGAGATAGAGAAGCTGGGGGTCCCGGTACTCGGATACGTGCCCAGGGAGAGCGAGCTTCTGAGCCCCTCGATGGGGTTCCTGTCCGAGCTGCTGTTCGCGAAGGTGGTGACGGGCGAGGGCGGACTGGACTCGACTGCCAAGAACATCTTCGTCGGCGCCATGTCGGGCGACGCGGCGGCGAGACAGCCGGCCTTCACCAAGCCGCGCAAGCTCGTGATCACAAGCGGCGACAGGAGCGACATGATCCTCGCCGCCCTCTCAGGCGACACGGCCGGTATCGTGCTGACGAACGGCATAGCGCCGCCGTCGAGCATCATCTCGAAGGCGGCCGAGAAGGGCGTACCGATGCTCCTCTCGCCGGACGACACGTTCCGCGTGGCCAAGCAGATAGACGACGCGAGCTACCTGCTGCGCGCCGACGAGAAGGACAAGATCGAGAAGCTCGGGAAGCTGGTGAAGGAGAACGTAGACATCGCTGCGGTGCTCGGAGGATAGCTCACGCTCCGGCCCGCGCTTCGCCTCAGGGCAGGAGCCCGCCCAGCTCGTAAGACACGGCGGCGGCCAGGGCGGCCGCCGCCCAGTCCGACCGAAGAACCCTGCTCCCCAGAGTCACGGGAACGGCCCCGGCCTCGCCGAGCGAGGCGATCTCGGTCTCGGAGAGCCCCCCTTCCGGACCGACCACGGCAACGATGTCCCGAGGGACCTCGCCCCTGAGCGCTTCCCTGAGCGTGACTCCGCCCTCCTCCTCCCAGGCCACTACCGCGAGGTCCGAAGCGCCGAGCATCGGCCGCAGGCCGGAGAGATCCGCCGGCTCAGCCACGCTCGTCACGAACACCCCCCGCGACTGTTTTGTAGCGGCGACGGCGACCGACCTCCATCGCCCTACCCTTCGCTCAGCCGAGTCGCCACGCAGACGGACGACGGTCCTCTCAGTGGTCACGGGCACGATGGACGCGACGCCCAGCTCCGCGCAGCGCCTGACCACCTCGTCCATGCCGCGCCCCTTCGGGATCGACTGCGCGACAGTGAGGGTGACACCCTCGTCTCGCGTGCGCGTCCGCCTGTCGACCACGACGAGCGAAGCCTCGCCGCCGCGGACCCGCCTGACGGCCGCCACGGCCTCGGCGCCCTCTCCGTCGATCAGCCGCACCCTGTCGCCTTCTCTCACGCGCGCCGCGGCGAAGGCGTGACGGGCCTCTGCGCCTGACAGCGTGACCGCCCGGCCTTGCAGTGCGCCGGGCGGTACCATGAATGTGTCCATGCGCCAGGAGTACGGTCGTAGGCGCTCGTCCTCTGGCACGCGTTCTCCTTCGGGGGCCTGCCGACAGGCGTCAGTGCTTCCGGTCGGGCTTCATCGGCCCCGGTATTCTGCCCTTCGAGAGCTCTCCCAGACGCTTGAGGAGCTTCTTCTCCTCGCCTCCGGGCTTCCTGGGGACCCAGACGACGACTCGCACAAGCTCGTCGCCGGCGCCGCGTCCGCGCACGTGGGGAATGCCCTTTCCGCGCATCCTGAACGTCTTGCCCGAGGGCGTTCCGGGCGGCACCTTGAGCCTCGCCCTGCCGTCCAGCGTGGGCACGTCGACCTGGCCCCCCAGGGCTATGACGTCGACCGAGACCGGGACGTCGACGAGTATGTCGTCGTCTACCCTGTCGAACAGCTCGTGCGGCACCTCGTCTATGACGACGATCAGGTCGCCCGCCGGACCGCCCCTGGGGCCGGCGTTGCCGGCGCCTCTCACCGGTATGTAGTTGCCCGTCGCGACGCCCGGGGGGACCTTGACCTCGACGACCTCCGAGGCCTTGACCACGCCGCGGCCGGCGCAGGCGCCGCAGCGTTCCTCGATCACTTCGCCGCTCCCGCCGCATCGCGGACACGGTGAGACGCTCTGGAACGTGCCGAAGGGCCCCATGCTCTGCTGGGTCCTGACCTGCCCCGTCCCCCCGCACTCCGCGCAGGTCCTGGGGCTGGTGCCCGGCTTCGCGCCCGTGCCCGAGCAGGTCGAACACGGCACGAGGCGCGCCACCTTGATCTTCTTCTGTACGCCCTCTGCGATCTCCGGAAGCGTGAGCTTGAGACGGATCCTGATGTCCGAGCCGCGCTGAGGGCCACGTGCGCGACCCGCCCGCGCTCCGCCCATGCCCCCGCCCATGCCGAACAGACTCTCGAAGATGCTCTCACCCTCGAAGGCCCTCATGAACGCCTGCATGGCGTCATTCATGTCGTAGCCGCCCTGGTTGAACCCGTAGGCCCCGCCGGCCGCGGGGCCGGCAGCGCCGAACTGGTCATACTGCTTGCGCTTCTCCTCGTCGGAGAGGACCTCGAAGGCCTTGGTGACCTGCTTGAACTTCTCCCTCGCCTCGTCGTCGCCCGGGTTCTTGTCCGGGTGGTGCTTGAAGGCGAGCTTCCTGTAGGCCTTCTTGATCTCGTCCTGAGAAGCGTCCCTGGAAATGCCCAGGACGTCGTAGTAGTCGCGTTCAGGAGGCATTGGACTCCCCCCGGAGTCGGCGCCGGCCGCTCCGGCTGCTCAAGGTTCTTCTCTTCATCCGCGACGGCGCTTCCTCCGAGCGTCCCGGCTACTTCTGGTTCTCATCG
>WJLY01000270.1 GCA_014728245.1 Candidatus Effluviviaceae Genus IV sp. | reverse complement strand
CTGTCGGCCTGGAGTTCGACGACGTGTCCTCTGGATCTGAGTTGAGCCAGTGATCCGAGTCGCGGCAGCTGTGACTGCGGCACACAACGCGGTGGTAGTCGGTTTGGTGGGAATCGCCGGGTCCCGGCTCCGCGGGGCCGCGGGCCGCATCACGGCGGGATCGCGTCCCTTGTCAACGACTGGAGTATGAGCAATGCTGCGCGAATTCAGACTGACGAAGATCGACGACTACGAGGAGTACATAGGCTCCGAGGCGGTGGAGCGTATCCGCTCTAAGGCCGAGGAGCTTCAGAACGCGCACGTCGCGCACATCAACTCGACCTACTACGGCGGCGGAGTGGCGGAGCTTCTCTCGTCGCTCACGCTGCTCATGAACAGTGTCGGTATCAGGACCGGATGGCGCGTGATCCAGGGCTCGCCCGACTACTTCAGCATCACGAAGAAGATGCACAACGCGCTGAACGGAGCCGAGATCAACCTGTCCGAGCGCAAGAAGGATATCTACCAGGACGTCGTGTACGGGAACGCCATGCGAAACCACCTGGACCACGACTTCATCATAGTTCACGACCCGCAGCCCCTCCCCATCATCCGGCACTACGAGAAGAAGGGTCCCTGGATCTGGCGATGTCACCTCGAGCTCAGCACGCCCGACGACGGGCTGTGGGAGTATCTGACACCCTTCATCGAGGCGTACGACGCTGTCGTCCTGAGCCTCCAGGCGTACAGACGCAAGCTCGACACGCCGCAGGTCTTTATCATGCCCGCGATCGATCCCTTCTCGATCAAGAACAGAGTGCTCTCGGAGAACGAGAAGGATGAGCGGCTCGCGCACTACGACATCCCTTCGGACCTGCCGCTCGTGACGCAGATCTCCCGATTCGACCGTTGGAAGGACCCACACGGCGTCATCGAGGCGTTCAAGAAGGCGAGGAAGGAGATCGACGCGCGGCTGGTTCTCCTCGGCAACGTGGCGACCGACGACCCCGAGGGCGACGAGGTCTACCAGTCGCTTCTGGATGAGCAGTCGGACGACATTATTATCCTGAGCCAGCAGGACTCGGCTCTCGTGAACGCCCTACAGTGCCGTTCGACGGTCGTCCTTCAGAAGTCGATCAGGGAGGGCTTCGGCCTCACGGTGGCCGAGGCCATGTGGAAGGGAACGCCCGTGATCGGCGGCAACTGCGGGGGCATTCGCTGCCAGATCGAGGACGGGGAGACGGGATACCTCGTCGACTCGATCGACGAGGCGGCCGAGCGCATCGTGGAGCTCGTGAGGCAGCCCGAGAAGGCGAAGAAGATGGGGGAGCGCGCGAAGGAGAAGGTCAAGAAGGACCTGCTCCTGACGCGCCTCCTTGAAAACTATCTGGATCTCCTGAACGGCTTCGAGACGCGCTTTCTGCTGGAGGGGGCGCCGAAGGCGTCCGGGGAGTGCGATTGAGACCGGCCCGCGCTGTAGAGAACGCGTGGGCGCTGGCGTCGGACGAAGTCGCCGGCGAGCTCGGCGTAATTCCGTCGGAAGGCCTCGGCTCGGACGAGGCCTCCGACCGCCTGCGCCGGCACGGCGGCAATACGCTCCGGGAGCACGAGCGCGAGAGCGCGCTCGAAATACTCCTGCGTCAGTTCAAGAGCCTGATCATCATCATCCTGGGCGCCGCGGCACTCGCCTCGTTCGCGTTCGGCGAAGTGACCCAGGCGATAGCCATCCTGGTGGCGCTCCTCATCAACGCGGCGATAGGTTTCTTCACCGAATACAGGGCTATCCGTTCCATGGAGGCGCTTCGTCAGCTCGGACGCGTCGAGGTGCGCGTGCGCAGAGGCGGTGGGATCTCGGAAGTGTCCGCCGAGGAGATTGTGCCGGGCGACGTCGTCCTGTTCGAGGCTGGCGACATAGTGACGGCGGACGTCAGGCTCGTAGAGGCGTCGAGGCTCCAGGCAGACGAGGCGGCGCTGACGGGTGAGTCGGTCCCCGTCGACAAGACGGCGGAGCAGGTGAGCGGGGATACGCCGCTGGCCGAGCGGTCGTGCATGTTGTGGAAGGGCACGGCCGTCACGAAGGGCTCCGGCGAGGGCGTGGTCGTGGGCACGGGCGAGGCCACGGAACTCGGGCGCGTGGCGTCGCTCGTCCGAGAGGCCGAGGAGGAGGTCACGCCCCTCGAGAAGCGGCTCGCGGTGTTCGGCCGGAGGCTCATATGGGTGACGCTGGGGATAGCCGTCGTAGTGGCCGGGGCGGGGGCGCTCGCGGGGCGGGACCTCGTGACGATGGTCGAGACCTCGGTGGCGCTCGCTGTGGCGGCCATACCCGAGGGCCTTCCTATCGTTGCCACCGTGGCGCTGGCGCGCGGGATGTGGCGGATGGCGTCCCGGAATGCCGTTCTGAACAGGCTCGCGTCGGTGGAGACCCTCGGCGCTACGACCGTCATCTTCAGCGACAAGACGGGCACGCTGACGGAGAACCGCATGGTCGTGCGCGAGTACGGGACCGCCGGCGGGAGCTACACGCTCACGGAGCGCGGGACGTTTGAGAGGGGCGGCGAGACGGTAAGTCCCGAGGAAGAGCCGGCGCTCAGCGAAGCGCTCCGGATAGGCGTGCTCGTCAACAACGCCTCGCTCGGCCAGCGTGAAGGAGTAGGTCACGAGTCGGGCGCGGGCGGGAGCGAGTCGGCCAACGACGCGGGCGCAGGCGGGAGCGAGTCGGCCAACGACGCGGGCGCAGGCGGGAGCGAGTCAGTCAGCGATTCGGGTGCCGGCGCGAGCGGCGATCCCCTGGAAATCGCGCTACTGACGGCCGGCGCGGCGGCAGGCTTGGGGCGCGACCGACTGCTGGAGGAGCTGCCGGAAGAGCGCGAGGAGGCCTTCGATCCGGAGGTGGCGATGATGGCCACCTTTCACCGGAATGAGAGGGGCTACCTGGTGGCGGTCAAGGGCGCGCCCGAGGCCGTGATAGAGCGGTGCGGGCGGGAGCTTGCGGACGGCGAGGAGCGCGGGATCAATGGCACGCGCGAACGCTGGGTCGAGAAGGCCAAAGCCATGGCCGAGGAGGGGCTGCGGGTGCTCGCCCTGGCCAGGGGGGAGGCAGAAGACGTCGATCAGGATCCGTACGAGGATCTAACGCTCGTGGCTCTCGTGGGACTATACGATCCCCCGCACGAGGCGGCGAGCGCGGCGATCGAGCGTTGCCGCTCGGCGGGCATAGACGTCCTCATGGTGACGGGAGACCTGCCCGAGACGGCGAGACGCATCGCCTACGCGGTCGACCTCACCGATCGCGAGGACGCTCCGGTCGTCAGGGGAAGCGAGCTCGAGGACCTAGAGGGCGAAGACAGCTCGGAGGCGCCCATCTACGCCAGAGTGTCGCCGGAGCAGAAGCTCAAGCTCATATCGGAGAAACAGGACGAGGGACACGTCGTCGCGATGACCGGAGACGGCGCGAACGACGCTCCCGCCCTCCGCAAGGCCGACATCGGGATCGCGATGGGACGCCGCGGGACGCAGGTGGCCCGCGAGGCGGCCGACATGGTCCTGAAGGACGACGAGCTTTCCACGATCGTCGAGGCCGTTGCTCAGGGCCGCGTCATCTTCGGGAACATCAGGAAGTTCGTGCTCTACCTGCTGCCGTGCCACGTCGGCGAGATCGTGGCCGTGACGGTGGCTTCGCTGGCCGGCGCGCCGATCCCGATACTGCCGCTCCAGATCCTCTACCTGAACATCGTAACCGACGTCTTCCCGGCGCTCGCGCTCGGGGTCGGCGAGGGCGATCCGGCTGTCATGTCGCACCCGCCCCGCGACCCGGATGAACCGATCCTGACCCGCGGGCACTGGTACGCGGTCGGAGGTTATGGTCTCGCTATAGCGGTGCCCGTGCTGTGGGCCCTGTGGCTTCTTCTGGACCGAATGGGATACGACCGCCCGCAGGCCGTGTCGGCCTCGTTTCTGACGCTCGGCTTCGCGTCGCTCTGGCACGTCTTCAACGTGCGGGACAGAAGGTCCGGGGTTTTCGTCAACGACGTGACGAGGAATCCGTTCGTGTGGGGAGCTGTCGCGATCTGTGTGGCTCTTCTTCTCGTGGCTGTCTACGTCCCGGGGCTCGCGGAGATCCTCCGGGTCGAGCGGCCGGAACAAGGCGACTGGCTCATCATCATAGGACTGAGCCTGGTCCCGTGGGCGGGCGTGCAACTCGTGAAGTGGTTGTCGGTGCTCGGGCGCGAGAGCCGGTCCGAAAGCTAGCCGCGAGTCGAGCCGGACGGAGCGATGACGGCGGGAAGCTCGAACTCGTGGCGGACTACGCGGCGGACTGGTTCCAGGAGCACCTCACCGCGGCGGAAGCGCGATGATTATCCATAGCTGTCACTCCCCGGAGCCGCGCTCCTCTTCGAGAAGCGACTGGAGCTTCTTGCTCTTTTCGTTCAGCCCGACGGCGTGCCTGCCAATCCCCTTCCACGGGTCGTCGCGCTGTCCCAGCCTGCGGAATATGCTCCTGATGTTGTAACGGTTGGAGCGCATATCGGCGCTCCCGAGTTCGTCCCATTCAATGGGGGCCGCCACCGGCGCTCCCGGGCGGGCCCGGACCGAATAGGGCGGAACGCCGGTCTGGCCATAGGCGTTCCTCATGACGTCGAGGAACAGGCGCCCCTTGCGTTTCTTCTTCCGCTGTTCGACCGTCAGTTCGTCCGGGTGCCGGAGAGCGGCCAGCTCGGCGACGTCGGCCGCGAAGGCCCTGGCCTCTTCGAAGTCCGAGTCCCGGTCGAGCGGGACGACAACGTGCAATCCACGTGAGCCGGTCGTCATGACGAAGCTCGCAACGTCGACGTCCTCGAGCGTCTCCCTGATCACGCGAGCGGCGCTTCTTGTGGGACCGAACTCGTCGTCGGGCGGGTCCAGATCGAAGATGAGCCTGTCGGGCCTTTCCGGACGGTTGATACGCGAGAGCCAGACGTGCGGCGTGATCGTCCCCTGGTCGGCGAGGTAGACGAGCGTGGCGGTCTTGTCGATGACGACATACGTGGTGCTGCCGCGCTGGCGGTTCTCGAGCGTTTCGGTCGTCACCCAGCCGGGGAAGTAGTCAGGCGCATCCTTGTGGAAGAACCCCTCCTCCTCGATGCCGTCGGGGAACCGGTGCATGCTGACCGCGCGGTCGCGGACGTGTGGGAGCATGACGTCGGCGATCATGTGGTAGTAGTCGACCAGCTCGGCCTTGGTGATGCCGGAGTCCGGGAAGAAGACCTTGTCGCGTCGCTCGGACTCGATGGTCACCGAACCGAGCCTGATCTTCTTCGTGTTCTTCGTTTCGTCCTTACCCATTTGCTGTGACCTCACTCTCGCGGCTCGAGCGCCGCCATACTCACAGCCGGTCGCGGCGTGAGATGCCGCGCCGGGATGCTCCGCAGTCACCATTCAGCTATTATGATGCGGACCACGCCGGTGCGTGTTGGCCCGGGTTGGAGGGTGGAAACCGCGGCAGCGTGTCGAATGTGGCCCGGAGCGCCGGCGCGTCGCGGCGTGAAGAGGGTCACCCGGCGTTGGCGTGACGCAGTGGGGAGAGGAATCAGGTCGGTCGTTCCCGTACGACGTCGCCCGGATCCTTGTCGCGGCGCAGTCCCAGGTAGCGAGGATGCCGGAGCTTGTGGTCGGTCCACTCGGTGAACCCCACCTCGCACACCAGGCTCGGCGTCACCCAGTGTACGCCCTTCTGAGGGAGCTTGCTGCCTTTGAACGGGGGCGTCTTTCGTTCCAGAGACTTGAGGCGGTCGCCGAGCTTCTTGAGCGTCTCTTCGTCATACCCGGTTCCGACCTTGCCCGCGTAGCGCAGCCCCCCGTCTTCGTTATAGCCGACGAGCAGCGCGCCGAACCCAACGCGATCTCCCTCCGGGGCGGTGTAGCCGCCGATGACGAACTCCTGCCGGTTCACGCACTTGAACTTGAGCCAGTTGCATGACCGACTGTGCGCGTAGGCCGAGTCCGCCTTCTTTGCGATGAGCCCCTCCCAGCGCTTGCCGCAGGCCTCGTTTAGAAATGACTCCCCGTGCACGTTCCGGTGAACGGTGAACCTGAGAGGATCGGAGTAGGACAACAGTTGCCTCAGGAGGCGCTTTCTGTCCCTGAGCGGCAGCTTCGTCACGTCGCGCCTCCCCATGTAGAGGACGTCGAAGAGGTAGTAGTAGACGGCGACGTTGCTCTCGCGTGCTTCTTCGGCGTCTCTGATCTGCATGCGTTTCTGAAGCCTCTCGAAGCTCGTTACGTTGCCGCTGAACGCCACGATCTCGCCGTCGACGATAAAGCCGGTCTCGTCCCGGTCCCTGAACGCGTCGACGAGTTCCGGGTAGGTGTCGTTCAGCTCCTTCTTGTTGCGGCTCATGAGCCGGATGCTCCTGCCCTTCTTGAAGGCCAGGCAACGCTCGCCGTCGAGTTTTCGCTCGAAGAGCCAGTCGGGGTCCGAGAAGGGCTCGTCGACAAGCGTGGCGAGCATGGGGGAGGTCCATTCCGGCTGCGGCTTCCTCTTCGTGTTCCCGCGGACATCGTCGGGGAGCTCCCTGATGAGTGACCTGCCCTTCTTCGCGCTCATGGAGCACTCCTCGCCTAAGTGTACGACTGTTGCTTGAGAGATTCGGTTGCAGGCCGATCAGCCGGGTAGGCGGGCGACCAACGCGCCTGGGGTAGGTCCGCAAGCGGGGGCGCGCTCCATACGGCGTCCGCGTGCATCAGAATACATGAACACACACGTTTGATGTTGAAGCCGTAGGTGTTGTGGCGACGGTTCGGATTGCCGGGAGCAGGCTTCGTGAGACGCTTCGTCTCGAGGAAGCTCCGGTCCGAACCGGTTTGACACGGGGCCCGCGTCTGTTAGTGTGCGAATGAGTGTAATAGAAGTGATGGGAAGACGTGCCATGTGCGTCGGCGCTGTGTGCCTGGTCGATGGAGCCACTTTTTTGCGGCGTCGGAGCTGGCTTCCCAAGAATGAAGGCGGAGGGACGGTATGGAGCATCGCTCGATCCTGCAGGTTCAGGACGTCGTGCTCGGATTCGGGGACAAGAGAGTGCTTGATCACCTCTCTCTGGACTTCTGGGCGGGACACGTGCACGCGGTCGTCGGTCCCAATGGGGCCGGGAAATCGACGCTCGCGTCGGCGGTGATGGGACTTTCGGGCTACACGAAGTATGAAGGAGACATCCTACTGGATGGGGAGTCACTGAAAGGACTCGCCGTAGATGAGCGAGCCGGGCGGGGCATCACGCTTGCATGGCAGGAGCCGGCGCGTTTCGAGGGCCTGTCGGTCGAGCGCTTCGTGTCGGCCGGAGCCAAGGACAGTTCACCTGAACGGGTAGCCGACGCCCTCGAAGCCGTAGAGCTCGACCCGGCCCGCTACCGCGATCGCAGGGTCGATCAGACGCTGTCCGGCGGCGAGCGCAAGAGGATCGAGCTTGCTTCGATACTGGCGATGGAACCCCGCGTCGTGATGATGGACGAGCCGGACTCCGGTATCGACGTCGTGGCGCTCGATCGGATCTTCGAAGCGCTGGGCAGGTTTCGGGAGACCGGGGCCACCGTGCTGCTCATCACGCACAGCCCGGTCGTGCTGGAGCACGCGGACCACGCGTTTCTCATGTGCTGTGGCCGACTGATCGAGAAGGGGAGCGTCGATGAGATCTCTCGGTATTTCGGCGAGAAGTGCATCCCCTGCGATCACAAGAACAGGCCGGAGGGGGCGGGGGGAGGTGGAG
>WJLY01000269.1 GCA_014728245.1 Candidatus Effluviviaceae Genus IV sp. | reverse complement strand
CCGTGGAGGCCTCCTCGTAGAACGTGCTCTTCACCACCATCTTGTGCGAACCGTTCATCTCGCCGTGGTCGCTGGAGAAGACGACTACGGTCCGCTCTTCCAGGCCGCACTCGCGCAGCGCGGCTAGGACGGCGCCGATCTGGCGGTCGACGCGCTCGGTGAGCCGCGCGTAGGCGTAGCGGTAGTGACGCCAGTCCCGTTCGGTCCATCGCTCGCGCACGTACCGGATGCGCGCCGCCCTGTCGCCCAGGGTGTAGTACCCGGGCTCGTGCGCGGTAACGCCGTGGTTGTCGGGCAGCGGCGGACATCTGGCCGCAAGAAACTCCGCCTCCGATGTGCCCTCCGGAATCCGCGCTTCCTCCCGCAGGACCTCGCGGGGACGCTTCGAGTCGGGATACGCCAGTGGGCCGTCCGTGGCCTTTGCGTACGCGTCGAGGGACATGAAACAGATGTCGTGCGGGTTCACGAAGGAGGCCGCCAGCAGGAACGGCCTGTCGTGGTCTCTCCGCAGGAACTCGACGCACGCGGCGCTCAGGCCCTCCCGGCTGTCGGTCGTAAGCGTGGTGAAGGCCATGTCGTCGGGCTGCATCGCGGCCGGCAGGTGCTTCTTGCCGGCATAGACGACCTCGTAGCCTGCGCGCGCGAAGAGCTGTCCCATCGAGTTTCTCAGATCCGTGTCCGTCACGCGCGCCGCGCGGCCGTCGGCGTTGGCGGTGATGCCGAAGTGTCCCGGCATGCGACCCGAGAACATGCTGGTGCGCGACGGAACGCAGACCGGGTTGGTGCAGTAGGCGCGGGTGAAGCGCGTGCCGGTCTGCGCCAGGCTGTCCATGGCCGGCGTGTCCACGTGCCGGTTGCCGGCGCAACTCATCATGGACGCCGACTGCTGGTCGGTGAAGAGGTAGAGGATGTTCGGCCTGTTCCGGGGCGTGCTCACGCGTCGTCCCTCGGCCCGCATCGTCCGGTCCGGATCGGCACCTTCCGCGCGCGTCCTGACCGGCGGCCCGGGATTCCCCGGGCACTGACCGGTTCGTCCGCCTTCGCCCCTCGACACGCTCCGGACGGCCGCGTCCTGAGCTCGTCGAAGGAGGGCGTCGCTTCCTCGACCTCCCGACGGTCTCCGGCGATGGCTGCTCGTTGCGCTCGCGTCTCGCACGCCCATCGCCTCCGTCGAGACATGCTATGCACCTGAAGGAGCGCGGTCAAAGCCCGACCTCGGCGGCCGTCCCGCGAGCACAAGGGCAGAGGCTGTCCCCAGTGCGCTTCGCACGCGGGGCGGGGGAGCAGTCGCGCACTGGATCGGGAGGACGGCACAGCCCCGCCTGCGGTCTGCTGTTCCACTGTTCCAGTGTTCGGCGCCGCACGCACGAAGGTCGCGGAGTGGGGCGGCGCGCGGCTACTCGGTCTTCTTTGCCGAACCGTGGCGCGCTATCTCGCCCTCGAGCATGTATATCACGTCCTCGGCCACGTTCGTCGCGTGGTCCGCGATCCGCTCCAGGTAACGCGAGACCGATTGAAGGAGAATGAGCGTCCCGATGTCGGAGGGGCGCGCGCGGATGGCCTCCTGGACCAGCTCGAACATCTTCCTGTTCATGTCGTCCACGCTGGAGTCCGAGTCCAGCACCTCGCGGGCCAGGCGCGAGTCCATCTTGACGAGCGAGTCCAGGCTCCTCCTGAGCATGTCGCGCACGGCCTCCACCATCGCGGGCAGCCCGCGCGCCTCGGGGGGAAGCGAGCGAGAGGCGAGGAACTCGGCCCGCTCGGCGATGTTCGCCGCGAGGTCGCCCACCCGCTCGAGGTCGTTGTTGATCTTGAGAACCGCCACGACGTAACGGAGGTCGGCCGCCACCGGCTGGTGCAGGGCGAGTATCTTCAGGCACTCCTCCTCGACGTCGACCTCGATGCGGTCGACTTCGGAGTCGGCCTCGATGACGCTGCGCGCGACGTCGGCGTCCCGCGTCATGACGGCCTCGGCCGCCCTATCGAGCGCGCGTTCGACCATGGCGCCGAGGTGGAGTATGCGCTTCTTGAGCTTCTCTATCTCGTTCTGGAGATGCCTGGACATGCGCCGCCCTCCTATCCGAACCGGCCCGTCATGTAGTCCTCGGTCTGCCTCTTGCCGGGCTTGGTGAAGACCTGCTCGGTGGGCCCGAACTCGACGAGCCGCCCCTCGTAGAAGAACGCGGTCCAGTCGGAGACGCGCGCGGCCTGCTGCATGTTGTGAGTGACAATGATGATCGTGTAGCGGCCCCGGAGCTCGCCGATGAGGTCCTCGATGCGGGCCGTGGACTTGGGATCGAGCGCCGAGGCGGGCTCGTCCATGAGGAGTATCTCCGGGTCGACCGCGAGCGCCCGCGCGATGCAGAGGCGCTGCTGCTGGCCGCCGGAGAGGTCGACGCCGCTCACCTCGAGCCTGTCCTTGACCTCGTCCCAGAGCCCGGCCCGGACGAGGCTGCGCTCGACGATCTCGGCGAGCTCGGACCGCGACCTGGTTCCGTGTATCCTCGGGCCGAACGCCACGTTCTCGAAGATCGACTTGGGGAAGGGGTTCGGCTTCTGGAAGACCATGCCGACCTTCTTCCTGAGCGCGACGACGTCGCCGCCGTCCCCGTAGATGTCCTCGCCGTCTATGAGCACCCGCCCGGAAAGGCGCATTCCTTCGATTATGTCGTTCATGCGGTTCAGGACGCGAAGGAACGTCGACTTCCCGCAGCCGGAGGGCCCTATGAGGGCGGTCACGTCGCCCCTCGGAACGTTCATCGAGATGTCGAAGAGGGCCTGGCAGTCGCCGTAGTGGAAGCTCAGGTGCTCCACGCCGACTATCGCGGGGCTGCCCGAGCCGCCTCCCTTGTCCTGTGGCCCCGGCCCGGTCCGCGCCGATCCGT